>JBASAH010000489.1:0-11369 GCA_049650505.1 Xanthobacteraceae bacterium | reverse complement strand
CCGGGCCCGGCGTCGCCGTGACCGAACTTGCCAATCGCGTGACCCTCGCGGTGCAGGGCCCCGCCTCGCTCGATGCGTTGCGCCGGATCGGGGCGATCGACGCGGTCGCGGCGCTGCCCTATTTCGGCTTCACCGATGCGTCGCTCGATGGCATCGCCTGCAGGGTGGCCCGGCTTGGTTACACCGGAGAGGCCGGATTCGAAGTCATTTGCCGCCGTAGCGATACCGAGCGCCTATGGCAATCAATTGCACGTTATGCACGCCCCGCCGGATTCATTGCGCTCGACATGCTGCGCATCGAGGCCGGCTTTGCACTGTTTAGCAACGAATTCCGCTTGCAGGTCACACCGGCCGAAGCGGGCCTCGGTAAGTTTTATGTGGCCCCCCAACCTCTCCCCAAGATCGCACTCGTTTCGTTTGTGGCCGATGCCGATGGGCTCGCTTGGCCGTGGCAGCCCAGGGGGCCGTGCGAGCGACCGTCAACGCCCCGAGAAGTCGTGGTGACCTCGGCCTGCGAAAGCATCGTGGCCGGCAGGATTCTCGGTCTGGGTTACGCGCTCGGCGGCGATGAAGCTGACGATGGCGCTGGAGCCGGACCGGGCGCGTCATTGCGCGACCCAACCGGAATATTTCGCAACATTCGGCAAACGCCCCTGCCCTATTACGACACAACCAAGCGCCGTCCGCGGCTGCCTTGGCGTCACGCCCCGGACGTCGGCGTCGGGCCAATGTGAGCGGTTCGCGTCCCGATGCGCGGGTCATAGCCGTCAGCAAACATAAGATAGCTGGCGCATATTTGACTGTCCGTGGTACAGAGCGCCCCATGCAATGTACAAGCAAGAACGGCTAAACGGTTCATTCCGTTACCGGTCTTGCTCTTGGTATGTTCATTCTTTGTCAACGAAGGGATTAGTCATGGCAGACGCCCCCGCGCGTAGAAAAATCACTATTAATACCTTGAATGCCAAGATGAAGAAGGGTGAGCCGATCACCCAACTTGCTGCCTATGACTATCGCACCGCTGTGATCTCCGATCGACTCGGCATGGACATTCTTTGTGTCTCCGACACCGGAGGCATGATCCTGTTCGGCCATCAGAGCACAGTGACCGTCAGTTTCGACGAGGTCATGATGATGGCAAAGGCAATCGACCGCGGCTCGAAATACGGGTTGCGCATGGTCGACATGCCGTATTGGAGCTTCCACGTCTCGCCGGAACAGGCGGTGGCGAATGCCGGACGCTTCGTGCACGAGGCCAACGCCGAAGTGATGAAATGCGAAGGCAACAAATATCACGCGAGAAACATCGAAGCGATCGTGCGGGCCGGCATTCCAGTTCAAGGCCACATCGGCATTACGCCGATGCGCATGCCGCAGCTCGGCGGATTTATCGCGCAAGGCAAGACCGCGAGGCGAGCCAAGGAATTGGTCGAGGACGCCAAAGCGATGGTCGATGCCGGTTGTTTCTCGATCCTGTGCGAAGTTACGACGTCGGAAGTGGCCGAATATTTGGCGCAGACGCTGCCGGTGCCGGTGATCAGCTTAGGCGCCGGCAATTGCGCGCACGGCGTGCATATCATTTCGTCCGACCTCTTCCATCTGTGGGAGGAGCACGTTCCGCGCCATTCGCGGATCTACACCGATCTCATTCCGATCATGGAAGACGTGATTTCGCGCTACATGAAGGATGTCGTGAACCGCGCCTATCCAGCCGAAAAAGAAACGGTCTTCATGACTCCAGAAGAGTGCAAGACATTCGCGACCGAAATGAAATGGGACCGCAAGCTGGAAGAACTTGAATCCCGCCAGTTGAAGACAGCCTGAGGCTGCATCGGCGTGCAGCCGCACCCGCAACGAACGAAACGGGATCTGACGCTTTTGCATGACGCTTTTTACACAGCCGGAGACGCCGATTTGAAGGCACAGCTGCAGCGGGTCATTAGTCAGTGATGCGACAATCAATGATGCTCAATTACGCACACGCCAGGGGCTCTCATCAAGCGCACGGTGCGCAGTGATCGCGCTAATCGCCAGGGTCGGGAATCCGTTGGAGATCCCACGACGACTGCGAGCAGTCGTAAGAGCGCGAGAATCGAGCCTCATCCTGCTCGCGGTGCTGGTCGGCGTGCTGGGCGGGCTGGTCGTCGCGGCGATGGGCACCTGCGTCGACCTTTTGCACGTGTGGCTGTTTCGGCTCGAACCCGGCGAACGCTTATCGGCGCGGTTTACGCTCGATCCGCTGTTGGCGATCTCGGTTCCGGTGCTTGGCGGCCTGTTGTTCGGCATTGGCAGCGAAATTCTCAGCCGCTGGCGTCCCGAAAGGGAAATCGACCCGATCGAAGCAAATGCGCTACACGGCGGCCGCATGTCGCTGTTGGGCAGCATCATCGTCGCCGCACAAACAATTTGGTCGAGCGGGGTCGGGGCCTCGGTCGGTCTTGAAGCCGGCTATACGCAATTTGCCAGCGGCATCGCCTCGCGGATCGGCATGGCGTTTCGGCTGCGCCGCGGCGATCTTCGTATCCTGGTCGGTTGCGGCGCCGCTGCCGGAATTGCCGGTGCTTTCGGCGCGCCTCTCGCCGGCGCGTTTTATGGCTTTGAATTGATCATCGGCAGCTATGCGCCGGCAAGTCTGGCGCCGGTCGGGATTTCGGCGCTGATTGGCTATCTGGTAGCGCGATCGGTCGAGCCTGCCGACCTCGGCGTCGTCGCCCCCGATAAAACCGTTCTCGTCGCTCACGATCTTGTGCTTGCCGCGATCCTCGGACTGCTCTCGGCGGTTCTGGGAATTATACTTATGCGCGGGGTGGCTTTGTGCGAAACCCTGTTCGTGCGCATGCGGCTGCGCCCCGTGCTCCGCACCATGGCCGGCGGCCTAATGGTCGGGCTCATGGCCTTGGTGTCCCCGCAGGTGATGTCGTCCGGCCATGGTGCGTTGCGGATCATCGGCACGCTCGATCTGTCGGTTCGCACCGTGGCGATTGTATTTCTTCTCAAGATTCTTGCCTCCATTGCCTCGCTCGGCTCCGGATTCCGCGGCGGCTTGTTTTTCTCCTCGCTTCTAATTGGCGCGCTCGGCGGGCATCTCTTGGCCGAAGCCATCACCATGACCTGGCCGACCATGGATTTCGATACCAATGCCTCGTCGGTGATCGGCATGAGCGCCTTGTCGGCATCCGTCATCGGCGGGCCGCTGACCATGACCTTCATTGCGCTGGAAACAACCGGTGACCTGTGGCTGACCACTGCGGTGTTGATTGCGGTGATCATCGCGGCGCAGGTCACGCGCGAAGGTTTCGGCTATTCGTTCGCAACCTGGCGTTTCCATCTGCGCGGCGAAACGATCCGCAGCGCAGCCGATATCGGCTGGATGCGCGATCTCACCGTCGAAAAGATGATGCGCCAAGACGTTGAGACAACCAAGGCGACGACTACCATTGCCCAGTTCCGCGAAGGATTTCCGCTCGGCTCCACGGCCTATGTGGTGGCGGTCGATGACCTCGATCGTTACGTCGGACTTGTCTTGGTCGCGGAAGCCCATACCGCGGAAGTCGCACCGGAGAAGGCTGTCAAGGATCTTCTCCACTTTCCCGACGAAATGCTGCTGCCCGAAATGGCGGTCAAGGAGGCGGTGCTAGCCTTTGACCGCGCCGAGGCGGAGGCTCTGGTTGTCGTGGATTCTTTCCTCGATCGTCGCTTGGTCGGACTCCTCACCGAAGCTTATGTGCTGCGCCGTTACGCTGCGGCATTGGAAGGTCGCCGCCGCGATCTGACGGGGGAGTAGAAAACAGAGAGAAGACTTGTGATGCTCGAGGGCGGCGCAGCTTCGCCGCAACAGTTTCGCTGCATAGTTTCGCCGCAAGAGTTTCACTAATGGGCACCGTGAGAATCGGCACTGCCACGTTCAATCAATGGGCCGCGTTTATGAATATATTGATGGGAAGATATTGTCTTCAATCCAGCCTAGGGCTTTGCTAGGGGAACTTTGCTAGGAAGATATGGCGCAATGGACCGGGCGATGATGCCTTCGAAACTCCTTCCAAACCAGATCTGATCAGGCTGCTATGTTCAGCAACCCATTTGCCGAGCTCTCCGCATCCGTACCACCGGCGATAATGCAGACATACATCGTCGTTATGGCTCTCCTCGTCGCCGCGGGCACGATTTTCGACGTCATTCATAAAAAAAGCGCCAGGTACTTTTTTAACAACTGGCGAACGTTCAAGAGCAAAGCGAAGCGACAGGTCGGCAGCGGCGAGATGGCCTCGTTAGCTATACAAACCGCTGTGATTGACGTGATGGCGTCGGGCGAGTTTTGCAACGTGCGGCGCAGATTAGCCCATCTGCTCACGATGTATGGTTTTGTGATTTACGTGGTTACAACCGTCATTATGGTGTTCGCCTATCCAACGCCTGCCACAGCCACGCCCGTTAGCGTTCCAGCACTGTGGTACGCCGGCGCTCTGCTGGTTTGCCTCGGCGGCTATTGGTTCTGGTTTTTCATCAGGGTCGACGTTGTCGCCGAGGGTAATACGCCGTTTCGTTTTGTTCGCGCCGATCTGTTTATCGTGGCACTCCTCTTGAGCGTCACTTTTGGCTTGCTGTGGGCGGTCCTGCAGACGACGGGCAACACGGGCTGGAGCTATGCATTCCTCGGTCTGTATCTCCTCGCTACAACCGTACTATTTGGATCTATCCCGTGGTCGAAATTCTCTCACATGTTTTTCAAGCCTGCTGCCGCCCTGGAAAAAAGAGTAGCCGAAGCAACCGGGACGATGAGCAACCTGCCGCCTCCGGCCGATGCACCAAGAAAATACGGTGGCGGCCTCGAGCATGCCCGGCATTACTGAGCCCTCGCATCGGCCCGCATACAGGAGATAAGGACACACCATGCCGACCTTCGTTTACATGACGCGTTGCGACGGCTGTGGGCATTGTGTCGATATCTGCCCGTCCGACATCATGCACATCGATACCACCTACCGGCGCGCCTTTAACATCGAACCCAATATGTGTTGGGAGTGCTACTCCTGTGTAAAAGCCTGTCCACAGCATGCGATCGACTGCCGCGGCTATGCCGACTTCGCGCCGCTCGGCCACAGCGTTCGCGTGCGCCGGGAAGAAGACAAAGCGACCATCTCTTGGAAAATAAAATTCCGCGATGGACGCGAGAAGGATTTCGTTTCGCCGATCCGAACCACGGCATGGGGATCGATCAAATCCCCGGGCGACTACGCAGTGCCCAGCGCGGAGGCCATGAAATCCCAGCAGCTCGCGCACGAACCTGAGGCGCTCAAAGTCGATGCGCTGCCGGCGCTCGCGCCGGATCGCTTCAAGCAGGGACTGGTCTGATGCCCCGACGCAAGACCGTCTTTGTGGATGCCGACATTCTCGTCGTCGGCGGCGGCATGGGCGGTTGCGGCGCTACTTACGAGTCAAGGTATTGGGGCCGTGACCTGAAGATCGTGTGCGTCGAGAAAGCCAATATCGAACGCAGCGGTGCGGTCGCGCAGGGGCTTTATGCGATCAACTGCTACATGGGGATGCACTGGAACGAAAATCAGCCCGAAGACCATGTGCGTTACGCGCGCAATGACCTGATGGGGCTGGTTCGCGAGGATCTGGGCTACGACATCGCTCGCCACGTCGACTCCACGGTGCATAAGTTTGAGGAATGGGGACTGCCTATCATGCGGGACCCCGAGACCGGGAGATACCAGCGCGAAGGCAAATGGCAGATCATGATCCACGGCGAAAGCTACAAGCCGATCGTCGCCGAAGCCGCGCGCAAAGCCGCCAGCGAAGTCTACAACCGGATCATGGTCACTCACCTGCTGATGGATAAACAGCGGGCCAATCGGGTCGCCGGCGCAGTTGGTTTTAACGTTCGCACCGGCGACTTCTATGTATTCCGCGCTAAGGCAGTGATCGTGGCGGCCGGCGGCGCATCGCACATCTTCAAACCTCGCGCCGTCGGCGAAGGCATGGGGCGAACTTGGTATGCGCCATGGAGCAGTGCCTCGGCCTACGCTTTGCCGATCCTGGCCGGCGCGAAGATGACGCAGATGGAAAACCGGATCGTCCTCACACGATTTAAGGACGGTTATGGTCCGGTCGGCGCCTACTTCCTGCACCTTAAGACCTATACGCAAAACGCCTACGGCCAGGATTATGAGGCCTTTTGGCGGGATTCCATCGAGAAACTGGTCGGCGACTACGTCAATCGGCATCCGGTGCCGACCTGCCTGCGCAACCACGCCCTGCTCGAGGAGGTGAAGGCCGGCCGGGGACCTATTCGCATGGTCACCAAAGAGGCGTTCCAAGACCCGCACAAAGAGACGGTCGGCTGGGAGAACTTTCTCGGCATGACCATCGGGCAAGCCGTAGTCTGGGCTTCGCAAAATATCGATCCCAAGGAGATCAATCCCGAACTGACTACCTCGGAGCCCTACGTCATGGGCTCGCACGCGACGTGTTCGGGTGCCTGGGCGAGCGGCCCGGAAGACTACGCACCCGCGGACTATCAGTGGGGCTACAACCGGATGATGACGATCGAGGGCCTGTTCGGCGCCGGCGATGCGATCGGCGGCACCGCCCATAAGTTCTCATCGGGGTCTTTCACTGAAGGCCGGATCGCCGCCAAGGCCGCGGTCAAATACATCAACGAAGCCGGCAAACAGTGGCCCGAAATCCGCGAAGCGGAATACCAAGATCTCAAGACGCTCATCTATCAGCCGCTGGAAAACTATCAGATCGGGCGCAACGAAATCGTCGCCGGGACCGTGTCGCCGAGTTACCTGCTGCCGCTGCACGGTCTGCAGCGCCTCGAAAAAATCATGGACGAATATGTCGGCGGTATCGGCGCGCACTATACAACCAATGAGCCGCTACTCACCCGCGGCCTCGAATTGTTGCAAATGCTGAAGGAAGATCTTGATCATTTAGGCGCCGAAGATCTGCACCAGCTGCAGCGCGCCTGGGAGCTTCAGCATCGGGTGCTGGCTTCAGAATGCGTCACGCAGCACACGTTGTTCCGGACGGAAACGCGCTGGCCGGGCTATTACTACCGGGCCGACCATCCGAGGCTCGATGACGACGATTGGCATTGCTTCACGCTCTCCCGCTACGATCGCGAGTCCGGAAAGTGGGCGATGGAAAAGGCTCCGGTCTATCACATTGTAGATTGATAGCGGGTGTTTTGGAGCGCTACGCCTGTCGAGTGTCTCTCAGAAAGCAATCGGAAATGGCCCAACTCGTGCCGCCGCACAATTCCGAGCAGGTCAAACCCTTGCTGCTGCCGGAGGCGCAGCGAGGTGAGGAGCATAAGCGGGCCGAAAAACTCAGAAAAATTCTGCTCGATTCGCGCACGGTCTCCGATCTCTTCATGCTGGCAATGGGCGCCTATACGCCGCTCGACGGCTTCATGGGTCAGGACGACTGGCGCGGTTCATGCCTCGATATGAAACTGAGCAGCGGCGTGTTCTGGCCGATTCCGATCACGCTGTCGGTCGACAAGGACCTTGCCAACAGCATCCATGCCGAAGAGGAGGTCGCGCTCATTGACGCGGAGACTGGTGACATTCTCGCAGTCATGGAGGTTCATGAGAAATACTCGATCGATAAGAAACTCGAGGCCGAGCACGTTTATCGCACCGCCGATCCGAAGCATCCCGGTGTCGCGAAAGTGCTGCAGCAGGGCGATGTCAACTTGGCTGGATCGGTCTTCGTGCTGAGTGAAGGCGAATATCCGACCAAATATCCGAACCTGTACATCCGGCCCGCGCAGTCCCGGGCTATGTTTCTCGAGCGCGGCTGGTCGAATGTCGCCGCCTTCCAAACCCGCAATCCCATGCACCGCAGCCACGAGCACCTCGTCAAGATTGCCGTAGAGGTTTCAGACGGCGTTTTTATTCACCAGGTGCTCGGAAAATTGAAGGAAGGCGACATTCCCGCCGATGTCCGCACCCGGGCAATTCAGGCAATGATCGACAATTATTTCCGGCCGGGCACGGTTATTCAGGCGGGCTATCCGATCGAGATGCGCTATGCCGGACCGCGCGAGGCGTTGCTCCACGCCCTCATTCGCCAGAACTTTGGCTGCTCGCACCTCATCGTCGGGCGCGATCATGCCGGCGTGGGCGATTACTACGGACCGTTCGATGCCCACCACATTTTCGATCAGCTATGGCCCGGCGCGTTGCATACCAAGCCGCTGAAGATCGACGTCACTTTTTATTGCCGCAAATGCTACGGCATGGCGACAGCGAAAACCTGTCCGCACGATCCGCAGTACCACATTTCGATCTCAGGTACGCAGCAACGCGAGATGCTCTCAAGCAATGCCGACATACCGCCGGAGTTCAGCCGCCCGGAGGTGGTGGCGATCCTCAAAGAATATTACGCAAGCTTGCGATCGGCGGGCTAGAGCATGATCGCGAAAAGTCGACTTCGCGTCAGGGTCGCATCATGATAATCGCGCAGATCTCCGACACGCATCTGACGCTCGATACGCCCGATGCCAACCTGCGCGACTTCGCGCTGACGATTGCCGACATAAACGCGCTCGATCCCCAACCCCAGGCAATCGTTCATACCGGCGATATCGTCCATAACGGCCGGCGAGAGGAATATGCGGAAGCCGCTTCCATATTCGCGGCAGCGCGCGCACCAGTTTATGTGCTCGCCGGCAACAAAGATGAGAGAGCCAACCTGCGTGCGGCCTTTGCCGCACGCGGTTACCTCACGCCCGGTTCTGGCTTTATCGATTATGCGATCGAAGACTTTCCGGTACGGCTGATTGCGCTCGACACACTCAGCCCGGGAAACGGCAAGGGTGAATTTCGCTCTGAACAGGTGAAAGATTTGATCAATCGGATTGATGTCGAAACGACCAAACCGATTGCGGTTTTCACCCACCATCCGCCGTTTGAAGTCACTGTCGGGCCGGACCGGCTCCACTTCGAAACACCGGAAAGCATGTCGCGACTGCGCGGTGCCTTGCAGCGCTCCAGGCGAGTCGTTGCCGTGTTCAGCGGCCATGTTCATCGTGCGGCCGCCGGTCATGTCGGCCGCATCCCGGCAAGTGTGGTTCCGTGCATCGCGACGACGCTGCGCAAGGGCGAGTATCCGCCTCACATGAGGACGCGCCCGGTCTATCACGTGCATCGGTTCGATCCGGCTTGGGGCTTTGCCACCGAAACGCGCATTGTAACGTCAGAGCCACCGACCACCGGTGAGCGAAAGACAACTTCGACTGCAGCCGAATTTGTGACGGGCGGCTGACAACCGGTGTGACCGTGGCAATCCCTCTTCCATTGGCCGCGTCAATTACTCCATAGACCGGACGACAGAGATTTCCTTCTCGTTTCGGCTAAGCTTTCGAAAAATATTTCTGTCGAGCTCGCGATCGGCAGAAGTCGAATCACAGGGAGGGAAACGTGACCTCAGTCATCTATGACGGGAAATCGCGGCGCATGGCCGAGGAAATGGTCATGGCGGAGGCGCGGCAGATCGCGCAGCGGGAAGCGCAGGATTGCGACTGCAAGGACGGAATGTTTCCGCGCTCGCCGGCAAACCGGCGCAAATTCTTATTTGCCGCCGGCTCAGCCGCGAGCCTCGCAGGTTCAACCGCCGCACTCGCCCAGAAGGCGCCGCCCGTCTATTACGACGCTCCGGCGGATCCGACCAAGGAATTAGGCCGCGCCGTCGCGGCCGACGGCGGCTACGGTTCGCGCTCGCAATTCGAGACCGAAGTGCGCACGCGTTTTCCGACTGCAAATGAATATACGTCGTGGAGCTTCACACCGCTCGACAAGATGGTCGGTAATCTCACCGCCTCGGGCCTGCACTTCGAACGCCATCATGGCGGCATACCGACCATCGATCCGGCGAATCACTCGCTCGTCGTCCACGGCATGGTCGGTACGCCGAAAAAATTCTCGATGGCGGACCTCAAACGGTTTCCTTCGGTGACCCGCAAGCACTTCATTGAGTGTTCGGGCAACGGTCTTACCGAATGGAACAAACCGACATTGAAAACCGTGCAAGGCACGCATGGCCTGCTCAGCACCTCGGAATGGACCGGCGTGCAGTTCGCCACCATCGCGCGCGAGGTCGGCCTCAAGGACGGTTCGAGCTGGGTACTGGCGGAAGGCGCCGACGCGGCAGTCATGACGCGCAGTATCCCAATCGAGAAGATGCTCAAGGACGCGCTGCTCGTTTACGGCCAGAACGGCGAAGCCATCCGCCCCGAGCAAGGCTATCCGCTGCGGCTGTTGCTTCCCGGTTATGAAGGCAACACGCATATCAAATGGCTGCGCCGGCTCGAGGTCAGCGACAAGCCGTTCATGACCCGCGAAGAGACGTCCAAATACACCGACCTGCTGGCAAACGGTAAAGCCCGGCAATTCAGCATGGAGATGGAAGCAAAGTCGGTGATCACCTTTCCCTCCGGCGAGATGAAGCTGCCGGGGCCGGGCTTCTACAATGTCAGCGGGCTTGCCTGGAGCGGCCGCGGCCGCGTGCAATCGGTCGACGTCTCGGTCGACGGCGGCCAGAGCTGGCGGCCGGCGCAGCTCACCGTCACGCCGGACCCGGTCTGCACCGTTCGCTTCAGCTATCCGTGGATGTGGGACGGCAAACCCGCCATCCTGCAGAGCCGCTGCACCGACGAGACCGGCTACATTCAGCCGACGCTCAAGCAACTGATCGCCATCCGCGGATCGCACGGGCCGTTCGGCTCGATCTATCACCTTAATGCGATCCAGAGCTGGGCGATCGACGAAACTGGGAGCGTCGCCAATGTTCACGCATAAGCACATCCTGCAAGTGGCCGGGATATTGGTTGCACTCTTGGCGGCTTTGCCGGCCTTGGCGCAAAGCCAAGACCATTTTGGACTAGGCACAGCGATCGGCCCGCAAGAACTGGCGAAATTCTCTGCCATTCCGGCCGACGGCACCGGGCTGCCGCCGGGCAGCGGCACGGCGACGGCCGGTGCAAAAGTGTTTGCCGATAGTTGCGCCGCCTGCCATGGCGACAAAGGGCAGGGCAATCCGGCCAAAGGCGTCGGCGGCGATCGGCTGCTCGGCGGCCGCGGCACACTGGCGAGCGACACGCCGATCAAGACGGTTGAGAGTTATTGGCCTTATGCGACGACGCTATTCGATTATGTGAAGCGGGCCATGCCGTTCAACGCGCCAGGTACACTCAGCGACAACGACGTCTATGCGGTGGTCGCCTATATCCTTTCGGAGGCGAAGATCACCAAGCCGACCGACGCGATGAATGCGACGACGCTGCCGAAGGTGACGATGCCAAACCGTGACGGTTTCATTCCGGATTCGCGACCCGAACTGGAGCTCTATCACTG
>JBASAH010000488.1:0-3667 GCA_049650505.1 Xanthobacteraceae bacterium | reverse complement strand
GAGGACATGGCAGTCGAGGACGCGCGACAACTGCTAGGACCCGACGCAATTGTCGGGCTGTCTATCAAAACGGTCGTGGAAGCCGATGCGGCGCCGCTCGCTCTGGTCGACTATGTGGGTAGCGGCGGTGTTTATGTCACCGCATCCAAGCAACAGAACAATCCACCAATTGGCCCTGGCGGTCTCGCGCGAATAATCGCAGCGCTTCGCCGCCGCGCCCCAGAATTACCGGTCTGCGGCATTGCCGGGATCGATGCCAACAATGCCGGCGAAGTGATCGCTGCCGGCGCCGACGGGGTGGCAGTCATTTCGGCGCTGTCGCTTACGCCCGATCCGGCGGCCGCTGCGCGCACCTTGCGTGACATTGTCGATGGAATGCTGGCCAAGCGAGGGGCGTAATGAGCGTTCCGATCGCATTGACCATTGCCGGTTCGGATTCGAGCGGCGGCGCCGGCATTCAGGCAGATCTAAAAACCTTTTCTGCGCTTGGCGTCTATGGAGCCTCCGTGGTGACGGCGCTCACGGCACAGAACACTAAAGGCGTTTTTGCCATTCATGAGGCGCCGCCCGACTTTATTGCCGCACAAATGGATGCCGTGTTTTCCGACCTTGACGTCAGTGCGGTGAAGATTGGGATGCTGGGCAGCGCAGCCGCAATCGCCGCCGTAGCCGGCGGATTACGACGCCACCGCGCGCGCAATGTAGTGCTCGACACGGTTATGGCCGCGAGTTCGGGCGAAAAATTACTACACGGCGATGCGATGAGCGCGTTGCGCGAATTGGTTGCGCATGCACGCGTCGTCACGCCCAATTTGCCGGAGGCGGCGGCTCTTATCGGCGAAAATGAAGCGCAAGATGAGAAGGCGATGTATGACCAAGCGCAAAAGCTGCTTGCGCTCGGTGCCTGCGCGGTGCTGATCAAGGGCGGTCACGGCAGCGGACCGGAAAGCCTCGATCTTTTGGTCGAGGGCAGCGCCTGTACGAGACTGGCCGCGCCGCGTATTGCGACGCGCAACAGTCATGGCACCGGCTGCACGCTGGCGTCGGCGATCGCCGCCGGTCTCGCCAAGAATCTTTCGCTTGCCGACGCTGTGCGCGAAGCCAAAGACTTTGTTAGTGCCGCCCTCAAGGCTGCCGACCGGCTGGAAATAGGATCCGGCTCCGGGCCGGTGCATCACTTCCACAAGTGGTGGTAAGCGCGATCACGCCGCCGCGGGCGCACCCGGCTGCTTCAACGGATGGGCGCGCGCAAAGGCGTCGATTGTCGCCAGAGAATTCGCAATCCGCGAAAAATTCGGAAATTGCGCCGTATCGACATTGAAGAATTTCGCGCCGGCGGCCTGGCTGGCCAGACAAATGTCGGCGAGCGTGATGGTGTCGCCGTGGCAATAGCGCCCGGTGGCCGGGCCGGCCAGGTGCGCCTCGAGAGCTGTCAACGCGGCGGTGTGCCAATGTTGGCACCATTTTGTGCGAGCTGCCTCATCGAGCTTGAATTCATGTTCCAGATATTCGCGCACCCGCGGCACGATCAGCGGATGCGAGTCGCAGGCGACGATCTGCGCTAAGCCGCGTATGCGCGCTCGGTCGCGTGGATCGCGCGGCAATAACGGCGGGTTAGGGTGAGTTTCGTCGAGATATTCGATGATCGCCAGCGACTCGAACAAAGCCGGCCCGTCGCCATCGACCAACGCTGGGATCGCCATCATTGGGTTGACCGCGCGAAATTCGTCCTGACGCTGTTGGCCTTTCATGAGATTGACTTCGATGATCTCCTCAGGAACGAGCCCTTTGAGATTGAGCGCAATCCGCACGCGATAAGTCGCAAGCGAGCGCCAAAACGAAAAAACCTTCATGGCAAGTCTCCTCCCTATACTGGTTTATTTGATTGGCCGGCCAGCGCGTCGCTCAAAGGATTTGACAAAGTTGCCAAGAAGTCAAAGCGACTTTCGGTGCGGATCGTTCTCGGAAACTAGTCCGTTCCCGGCTCCGCTTTCAACCCCGCCGCCTCGATGCCGGCCACCGCACAAACTTCATCTTTGTCCGACGTATCGCCGGAAATACCACAGGCGCCCAGCACGTTGCCGCTAGCGTCGCGGATCAATACCCCACCCGGATTGGTGACAATGCGCCCACCGCTCGCCGCCGCGAGCATAGTGAAAAACTGCGGGGTTTTCGCGGCGCGGCTCGCGAGCGTGCGCGAACCGAAGCCCATGCCAAGCGCGCCCCAGGCTTTGGCGAATGCAATGTCAAACCGCAAAATGCCGGATTTGTCTTCGCGCTTGAACGCGACGAGGTGTCCGCCGCTGTCGAGCACGGCGATCGCCAACGGCGCCAGATTGCTCTCGCGCGCCTTCTTCAGCGCGGCGTCGATAATAATGGAGGCTTGTGCGAGCGTGACAGCGGACATAATGGCTCCGATTAGCTGGGAAGGATTTAGCGAGGATTGCGGCCGGCCCAATAGACCGAAACCGCGGATATTTCAGCATTGCCCGAGCGATGCTGCTTGGTTTCTTGGTAGCAGGCCAGCGTCCGCTCCACCAGCGGCAGTTCAATGCCGCGCGATTTGGCTTCCGCCAGCATCGACTGCATGTCTTTGATGCCGCCATCGACATCGAATGTGACCGGGCCGCTAGCGCCGCCCTTGAGCATCGCGGCGATACCGGGGGCGCGCACTTTCAGAACATTGGCCGCTCCTGAAGTGTCGCTGAGAAGATCCATAAGCCGGTCCGGATCGATTGCCAGCGAGCGCGCGAGCGCCAGCGCCTCGCCGAGCGCCTGCCAGTAGACCATCAGCGGCAGGTTGATCGTAAATTTCAGAACGGCTCCCGAGCCAACCGGCCCGGCATGTTCCAGCCGCCGGCACAATTGTTCGAGGATCGGCCGCGCGCGCGCCGCATCGGCTGGCTCGGCGCCCATGAGCCCGATGAGCTTTCCTTGGCGTGCCGGACCGGTCGAGCCGCCGACCGGACATTCGACGAAAGCCGCACCTGTTGCTCGCACCGCGCGGGCAAGCGCGGTTTCAGTGGCAGGCAAGACGGTGCTCATGTCGATGAAGAGCTTTCCGGCGACGTTGCCGTCAAGAAGACCGGAACGGGCGTTATAGACCGCATCCAACGCCGCCGCATCGGTAAGGATGCTGAGGACGGCTTCGCTTTTTTGCGTCAGCTCCGCCGGGGTTGCCGCGATATTCGCGCCGGCGACGGCTTTGGCTTTTTCCGGCGTGCGATTCCAGACCGTCACGTCGTGGCCGACCTCGATCAGCCGCGCCGCAACGGCAGCGCCCATCTTACCGATACCGGCAATACCAAGCTTCATACCGTCCTCCCCGCCATCGTCAGCGCGTAGGCCTTAACCTGCGAACGATCAAACCACAACTAGTGCGGTGGATTTGAAAGTTCCTATAGTCAGTCGGAAGGCTCTCATAGGAACTTCAAATCAAAAAACCGCACTAGCGTTATATACTTGCTAGTGTCCCTTTGATTGCGAAGTTCGCATGAGAGCGTGCCGACAAAGAATGCGAACTTCGGAATCGGGACACTAGTGCCTTTTGAGACCACCAATCCGGCTATGCTCGGCACGCGGGGTGTCGATCGATGCGGACGTCCTCCATTCGCAAGCGCCGGAACGACAAGCCGCTTGTGCGCATTGCAACCGAATGCGATAGCCT
>JBASAH010000487.1:0-2266 GCA_049650505.1 Xanthobacteraceae bacterium | reverse complement strand
CTGCGTAGCAGTCCGCAGAAGTTATAACAATTCTAAAATTCGGGTTTTAGATTGACAAAAAGTCCGCAGTTCCCCAACTCCTTAGGCGAGTGCTTTCGGGCAAGTCCTTTTGGACAAGTCCTTGGATAGGCAATTCATGGCAGAGACGAATCGTATTTGCGCATTTGACCGGCGGCATTTTCTGTCATTCCTGCTGATGTCGTCCGCAGTGCCGCTGCTGCCAAGTGCCGCGCGCGGCGAAGATGCTGTCACCCTGTCACTGACGATTAAGGACCGCCAATTCGATCCGGTGGAGCTGCATGCGCCCCCCGGCCGGGCCATCGAAATCCATGTCAAGAATCTCAATCCGATCGTTTCGGAATTCGAGAGCAGCGATTTGCATTTCGAGAAGATCATACCGGTCGGCAAGGAGGCGGTGGTCCGCGTGCGGCCGCAACAGCCGGGCCGCTATAACTTCTTCGACGATTTTCATCGCGAAACACAGGGCGTGCTGGTTGTGCCATGATCGATTTTTTCAGTCGCAGCAGCAAAGCGATTGCGGTTGTTATCGTGACAGTAGCGATGATCGTCGCCGCGCCGCATCAACCGAAATTGGCTGTTGTGTGAGGCTACGGTGCTTGCAGCTCTTGTCATCGTCTTTCGTGAAGTCTTCGAAGCGGGTCTGATAATTGGCATCGTCATGGCTGTCACGACGGGCGTCGCCGGTCGTGCGGCGTGGATTTCTGGCGGCGTCGCCGCTGGCGTGCTTGGCGCGTGCATGGTGGCGCTGTTTACCAGCGGCTTGTCGCAATTGTTCGGTGGCAATGGCCAAGAGGTCTTCAACGCCGGTATTCTGGGTTTCGCCGTGCTGATGCTGACTTGGCATAATGTCTGGATGTCGCGCCACGGCCGCGAGCTTGTGGCGGAACTGCGGGCGGCCGGCGAGGCTGTTGTCGCCGGATCGAAGTCGCTGTTGGCGCTGGCGATCGTGGTCGCCGTGGCGGTGTTGCGCGAAGGATCCGAGGTGGTGCTGTTTCTGTACGGCGTCGCCGCGGCGCAAGGCGGTGGCAGCTGGGCGCTGGTCGCCGGCGGCTTTGCCGGACTTCTGCTTGGCTCGCTCGTCTGCCTTTTGACCTATCTCGGTTTGCTCAGCATCCCTTCGCGCTACCTGTTCGGCGTCACCAGCGCCTTGATTGCGTTACTCGCCGCAGGCATGGCCGCGCAGGCGATCGCTTTTCTCGAACAGGCCAATATCGTTACCGCGCTCGACCAGACGGTGTGGGATACGTCCTGGATATTGCGGGATTCGAGCTTCTTGGGCCGGGCGTTGCACACACTGATCGGTTATGTGGACCAGCCCACAGCCATGCAGGTCGTGGTCTATGCGTTGACGCTCTCAGCGATTGCCTTGCTGATGAAGCTATTCGCCGCGCCACAGACGCACCGCCCGCGCGCTGCCTGAAATCCGATTAGGCACGCGCCGTATTGGCGGTGAAATGGTCGGGGCAGATTACCGCTGCCGAAATCTCGCCGAGATCGGCCAGCTCAGCCTCCAGGCATTCGACTTCGAGACGAATGACGCCGCCGCCGGAAAAGATGAGCGAGATCACGCCGGCCGGCGAATCCGTTTCGGCGAATTCGACAGCGAGCAAATTGAGCAGCGCATCCTTCGCGGGTTGATCGAGATTGCGGCATTTACAGGCAAGGACACGCTCGAAGCGGAGCGCCGTGCGGCAACGGCGATAATCCGGCTTATTGGAGCCTGCGCCGGATTTGGCAATGTCGACGGCGCTCATCCAATCGAAGCGATTGAGCGCCATGACGAAGCGATGATCGTGCGGCCGCCAGAAAATATCGGCGACCTTGACGAGCGAATCCTGCACATGGGCTGAGACGACCTCGATATCATCTTTATCGAGGGCGACGAGCTTGAGTTCGTCGGTGCACGGACTCATCCGATCGCTTCCCTGGCCGATGTGCTCCCCTGCGGAATTAGTTACGCCACCTGCGACCCGCAAGTGTCGCAGCGAAGGCACGTAGCGAACGGCTGCTATTTGCAGCCGTTCGGGGTCGCCGTTTGGCCGGGTGGAAAACCGCCGGCCGGATGCGGGTTTGGCGTTAGCTGGCGCCGGATGCGGCGGCGGCGAGGATGGTGGAGGCGGAGGTGGCGCGACCGTTGCCGGCCTCACGACTGGAGGCGTCGGATGCGGCAGCGGGGGTGGCGGCGCGGGTGCCTTTACCGCCGCCGGCTGACGACGCCGCAGGACGCACCGGTGGGAATGCCGGC
>JBASAH010000486.1:0-1500 GCA_049650505.1 Xanthobacteraceae bacterium | reverse complement strand
GGATCGCGCCGGCGCCAGGCATTACGCTCGCGCAAAAGCAGGCGACGACGCGAGCGCTGCTGCGCAGCGGCGCCCATATCGGCGAGATCAATTGCGTCCGTAAGCATCTCTCGCGCATTAAAGGCGGCCGCCTCGCCCGTCACGCACAGCCGGCACGCGTCATGACGCTTGCGATCTCGGATGTGCCGGGCGACGATCCTGCGGTCATTGGATCGGGGCCGACCGTGCCGGACCCGACCTCGCTCGCCGATGCACGGGCGATCGTGGAAAAATACCGGCTGGATTTGCCGCCAGCCATCACGCGCGCGCTTGCCGATCCCGCCAATGAATCGCCGAAGCCAGGCGACAAAGTTTTCGGAACGAGCGTCTATCGCATCCTCGCGCGGCCGGCCGACGCGCTTGCGGCCGCGGAGCATCGCGCCCGCGCGGCTGGCTACGATTGCGTTGTGCTTGGCGATCGCTTGCAGGGTGAAGCGCGTGATATCGCCGCCGAACACGCCCGGCTGGCGCGTGAACATGCGGCAGCGGGCCGGCGCGTCGCAATGCTCTCGGGCGGCGAACTGACGGTGACGCTACGGGGGGCTGGCCGGGGCGGCCCGAACCAGGAATATGCGCTGGCACTCGCCATCCATCTCGCCGGTATGAGGGGGGTTGCCGCGCTCGCCGCCGATACCGATGGAACCGATGGCGGCCGGGGCCAGCCCGATGACCCCGCCGGCGCCTTTATCGACGATACGACGGTGGCGCGGGCCCAAGCGCTTGGCCTCGTTCCCGCCGCCTTTCTCGCCGACAACGATTCCACGGGGTTTTTCAATGGCATCGGCGACCTATTCACGCCCGGGCCGACGTTCACCAACGTCACCGACTTCCGTGCCATCGTTGTTGACAGGCCCGCCGATTGAAAACGATCCTGCGTCATAATGAGCCGAGCAACCCTGTCAAAAAAATTTGCAAAAAAAATTGGCGGCACGCTGCTGGCGAGCCTGTTCGCTGCTTTGCCCCTGACTATTTCCTCGGTGAGCCCGGCCGCGGCCGATTTCCGGCTGTGCAACAACACATCGAGCCGCGTCGGCATTGCTATCGGCTACAAAGATGCCGACGGCTGGACTACGGAGGGCTGGTGGAACTTGCCGGCGCGGACCTGTGAGACCGTGCTGAAAGGCAATCTGGTTGCTCGTTTTTATTATGTCTACGCCATCGATTACGATCGCGGCGGCGAATGGATGGGACAGGCTTACATGTGTACCCGCGACAAGGAATTCACGATTCGCGGCATCGGCGACTGCTTGGCGCGCGGTTATGATCGCTCCGGGTTTTTTGAAGTCGATACCGGCGAGCAGCGAACCTGGACCGTGCAGTTGACCGAATCGAGCGAACAGCCCGTGCAAAAACCTTTACCACCGGGCGGCCCGGTGAGCGGTAATCCTGGTTCGCTTCCTGGCGCGCCTTCACCGTCGCCGGCGATTGCACTGCCTCCCGGCCGCGGCTCCACGCCCGGCC
>JBASAH010000485.1:0-55656 GCA_049650505.1 Xanthobacteraceae bacterium | reverse complement strand
ATTTGCGTTGTAGCGGGCCTTGCGCTTCGTCTCATTGCTTTCCGAATCGGCGTGGGCTTCAGCGACAAGTGCGACAGGAGTTGCCACTGCTCCGGCTCCGGCGCCCAGCACGCGAAGAAGGTCGCGACGGTCGATTTTACTTTTGCTGTCCGGTCTCATCGCCAATCCTCCTTTAAGGATGCGTCATCCTTGGCGTTGCGCGTCTCACAACGGCAGCGTGAAAGCCTCGGTTTCAATTTCAATGAACACCCGGCCAACAGCACCGACTTGCCTGTAGAAGTCGGCGCTCTCAGCACGTTCGAGATCAGCGAAAAAACGCCCTATCCAGGGCGCCATATGGCTTTCGAATATTGTGCGGCTCGACTCTTCGGCACCCGGCAGGTGACCGTTGGCAAGACCAGCCATGATCTCGCACAAGATCGCGACATGGTCCTCCGGCTCGGCCACGCCTTCGGCGCGCGCAATGCCGATGCGAGTGAGGTCTTCACGCAAACGCGCGAGCGGGCGTTCGTGCAGGAAACCAGTCAGATAGTATGATGCGTATGGAAGAAGCTCACCGCGGCCGACGCCGATGAATAGGTCGAAGAATTCGTGCTCTATCGCGGCAGCGTCTGCTTCTTTTGCCGCTTCCGCCAATGCAAGGTGAGCTGCCCCGAGCGGCGTTTCGTCACCCTGCAGTTGCCCAATCTGTTTCAGGAGCGCGGCATCCGGGGCTTCCCTGAGGAGCCGCGCCAAGAGCCCATATTCCTGCGCGCGGGCGCGATTGATGTCGCCGACGTCCTGCTCGACATAAAGATCGGGCCGCAAAATCGCACGCGCAATACCACTCGCGCTTTCGACCTGAACAACGCGCTCCGCGGGCACTCTGCCCCAGTTCGAAACCGACGGCTGGGAAATTCCGATGCGGCGCGCAAGCTCGGTGACGCCACCGACGGCGCGAATAGCCTCCTTGAGTCCCCTATCAGCCATGCTTCACATGGTTGTCGTTGTTGTCGTTGTAATCCAGCTCGCACCGCGTCCCCCCAAGCGCGAACAGGAGATTTTTCAGCGAAGAAGCTATCGCCGTGTCGGAGGCGCGGTCAATAGCCGGAGGCTATGTCGCTGGGTGAATGGGGGTCAGGTTACGAAGAGGCGCCGCTTTGTTGCGGTGCGTCATTTTCGTCTTCTTTCTCTTCGCTGCTGCTGGCTTCAGTCGCATCCGCGATTTTGGGCCTGGCAGCTTCGAGAAGAGGACTTCCTGACGGCTCCGCCGTGTCTTCTTTTATAGTTTTGGCTGGCGGGGGGTCGGAAATAGCCCTTATAGGCTCGCCAATAATCTTCGATGCCAGCTGCGCCACTTCATCTGCGGTGATGGTACCGAAGCCGGCCATTGCGGAGGGATCATTGAAATCCCATCCGTTCTCGACCAGGCCGACAAAATCCCTGATCGCCGGATCGGAGGTCCAGGCGCGCCGAAGTGCCGCACGGGTCAAATCCGGCGGTACTCCAGGGCGAAGGAAAGCGGTGACGTCGGTGTTCGCGGCGATCGAATCAATGGCTGGCAGATCCGCAAGGTCAAAGGCCTCGTCGCTGGCCTTAGCCATGCCATCGATTTGTGGCGGCTCCGCCGCCGAAGCATCATGCTCAACAGGGGCGTTCTGGTTCGTTGCGTGTTCGTCCTTCGAGCGCTCGCGCTCGGCCAGTTTGCGTTGCGACCATCGCTTTAGAAAATTTTCAGGCTCGGTCATGGTTTGCGAGGGTCCGCTGCCGGCGAGCGCCGCGCCAAGGTCTCTGGATGAGCGCGGTCGCGCTGACGCTTAAGGAACGGCTCCTCGACATAATGCTCCGAAACGAATTCGGCGACCAGCGCCTCGACCGCCGTCGGCATTGCGACAGTATCGACGAGATCGTTGCCGAGAGCAGCCCAGGACTCGCCCTCTGCCGGATCGACAGTTACAGCTGCTAAGACGTAGGGTGGATCGGCTTCGGTTCGTCGTAACGCGACCCACAGCAGCGGCATCTCGACCAGCAGATTCTGCCGGTAATTGCCAGCTTCCGAGCGATAAAGCTCAATGTCGGCGGTGCCGACAAAAAAAGTCGCTCGCTCCCCGTCATCCGACAACTTGGTCCAAGGCGGAGTGTCGGGAGCGCCGCCCAAAGCAGTGATCGGTCGCCACAGAAAATCGGTCCAAGGTCCAGCGCTCTTGCTGCGCTCGACGACGATGCCGACCGCGATAGTTCTAAGCGGCGCGATTAAGCTCAACCCACTGCCTCAATATGTTTTACCGGCAAGCCGGTCACCAGATTCTGCGGCTTCATGCGGATCAGACGTTCGTGAGTCATCGCGAGCACGAGATAGATAGGTTCGCCTCTCACATCATCAATCATGAGGCCGGCGTCGGGGAAGGTCAGACGGAATAAGCCGACCACGCGCGCCATCGCGTCCTCATCCAATTCCTCGCCATTCCACAGCGCATCGGCGATTCGGGTGGCTTCAGCATCGAGACCTACATACCAGCTTACCGGAGCCTCGCGGAGCTCCGTCAGCGGCTCGATTGCCACCTCCAAACCCAACAGGTGGTTTATCCATAGCTCCATCGCTTTCGCGAGCGCTGCAAGACCTTCCCGGCCAGCAGTCAAATCGAGTGCCATGTCGAAGCGATCACTGCGCTGCCAATATGTGGAGGCATTGCTCTCGTTGAGTACTTCGATCTCGGAATCTGCCGGCAACCCGAGCATCGAAACTAATGGCGACACTGGCAGTTGGCTGCCGGCGGCGACCGTCTCCTCGTCCGCCGCGATCAGCGAACCTTCGTGTAGCGAAATACGCTGCGTCCGAAAGAACATCTCCCCGGCACGCAACGTGCAGGGGTCGGCGGTAGCATCAAGCGCGTTGCGAAGAATCGCATGGACGAGCTGATTAATGAACAGAGGTGGTGTTTTGCCTACGCCGCGACGGATGAGATCAACAAAACTGGCTTCCAGCGTTTTATGCGCCAAGAGATGATCGCGGAAGGCGATCAAAAGTTCCCAATTTTCCCGTGCGTCCGCATCAGTGATGCTCTGAATTTCGGAAGCCGCGACTAACCGGCGAGGATCGGCGAGCAGAGCACTATGCAAACTGCGTTCGATCGGACAGGCATTCGGTGGCGGGAGTAATTCTGGCCGGGCCAGATAGATTTTTAGGAAATCGTCAGTGACAACGTAGCCGCCGCCGTCATCGCGGTCGAGAAAATGATGCCCGCAGGAGAGCCAAAAGTCGGTCATTTATGCTCCCGCTCCCCCAATGCTATCAAATCGATTTGTTCGCTTGGTTCATCGTCGCCTTCAGTCTCGATGAAGGAGAATGCGCGCGTGGGCTTTGCGCCTTCTCTGCCGCGAAGTGCGCGAAAGGTTTCGCGTACCGCGCCATTTTCGAAACTACGGTGGACGGCGATAACGCTGTCCTGCGGAATGGTGCAGAGGGATTCGGCGAAAGCAACCTCTTCTTCTGCCGCCGCCTTGGCTGCTTCGATTGTGGGCGCTCCGAAATGCTGAATTAATTGATCGGCGAGCGTATCGACCAGAGCGGCGCGCTCGGCCACGGTCGCCTCGACGACCTGGGCTAAGGTTGACCAGCCCAATGACTTTACTCCGAGAAACCCGCTGCGAAACGCCGCGCGCGCTTTGCCTTCGAGGTTCGCAGCATCTTTGTTCCAGAAGACGAATGCACCCGAAACTGCCCAGTCGCCGGCCTCGGCGGGAACATCGAAAACGAATGTATCCGATGCATCGAGACGGATGGTACGCAGCAGCTTCACACGTGTCCTTTGCTGAACAGATCGAGCCATTCAGGTTTTTCGAGCCGAGGCAGCAGGGCCCTGCGCTCGGTTTTATCGTTGGCAACGCGGCTTATAAGGTCGCCATTGTCATCGATGTCCCAGTGCTGGCGGTCGTCGCGCGAAAGACGCTCGAAATAGGATTTGCGGACAGCTGTAAAGTGGCCTTCCTGCCAATCGCTGAGTAGCAGCAGCAAATTACGCGCAAAGCCCTCAATCATACTATTGGAGCTAATTTCGGCAAAACCCTCCTCGTCCAGCGCCGTTAGGTCAGGGGTGAGGCCGGGATCGGCCTCCGTGCTGCTTGCGGTTCGGATCGTGGCGCCAAACACCAGCCATTCCGGAACGTTACCCGCGCCGGTTTCCGGCGGCCAAGCTAGTCTGCCACCGCCAACTAAGGCCCAATTTACATACAAGGCGTCCGGCCATTCGATATGGATGGCGGTTTCCGGCGGCGCGGCTGTGGCAATCGCGTCAGCTAAGGCGGCCATCCCGGCGTAGAACACGCTGCGCCCTTGGGCGAGCGGCTCTGTCGGTTCGAGCACCACCGCGAATTCGGCGAGGTCGAACCTTCCCACATAGACGAGAGTCCCGGCGCCGCGCTGCGGTGCGAGTGTAACCGCGTGCGCAAATGCATCGCCGAATTCGCGCAGTCGCACCGCATGATAGGGCGGCGGCAATATCAGTTCCGCCGCAACAGTTGCCCGCGTCACTGGCGCCATCGATCCTCGCTGTTATTTTGTGGTCTTTTTACATATAACCGCATGGCCCATAAAGTCCCGCAGTTCGGACCGTTTGCCGCGCGAGACTTGAGGCGCTGATGGCGATTGCCTTTAGGTCGGGCAAACAAGAGGACAAGAAAACCCTAGTAGCGAAAATGACGGAACGGCCGCGGAAGATCCTGATCTGCTCCTGCGAGGACACGATGCCGCTCGACGGCGCCGGCATTGAGCGGGTATGCCGCGGCGCGGAGACGCTGCAAGGACGCCAACTTTGTCGCGCCGAGCTCGACCGCGTTCGCGGCGCGGCGGCTGATGGACAACCAATCGCGGTTGCCTGTACCCAGGAGGCGCCGCTGTTTAAGGAGATTATCGGCGAGAACGCGATCGCGTTCGTCAATATTCGCGAGACGGCAGGTTGGTCGAAAGACGCCAAAGCCGCCGGGCCGAAAATAGCGGCTTTGATCGCGGCCGCCTGCGAGCCGATGCCGGATCCTCCAGTCGTTAATCTAACAAGTGAAGGCGTCACGCTGCTCTATGGTAAGGACGAGCACGTAGTCGAGGCCGCCAATCTATTAAAGGACCATCTCGACATCACTGTTCTGGTCACCGAGGGCGATAGAGTATCGCCCGCCGGGGTAACGGAATTTCCGCTACTGAAGGGCGCGATCAAAGCAGCCACTGGCCATCTTGGAGCTTTCAAACTGCGGGTCGATAGCTACGCCGCGCCGGCGCCTTCCTCGCGCGATCGGTTGCAATTCAGCGCGCCGCGCAACGATGTTGAACTGCACTGTGATGTTTTAATCGACCTTTCCGGCGGCGTTCCGCTATTTTCCTCACCCGATCTGCGCGATGGGTATCTGCGCGCCGATCCGGGCGATGCAGCGGCGATGCTGCGGACCGTGCTGAAAGCGCGTGACCTGTCGGGATCGTTCGAGAAGCCGCGCTATATTACATTTACCGAACATCTATGCGCGCATTCGCGCTCGAATATCGTCGGGTGTCATCGTTGCCTCGATCTCTGCCCAACCGGCGCGATCACGCCTAATGGGGATCATGTCGCCATCGACGCGCAGATTTGCGCTGGTTGCGGCCAGTGCGCTGCCGTCTGTCCGACTGGCGCTGCAGCTTATGCCTTGCCGCCTCCCGATGCGTTTTTGCGAAAACTGCGTGTACTGCTCACCGCGTACCGCGAAGCAGGTGGCGCGGAGCCGGTACTATTATTTCATGACGGCGACCACGGCCGCCCCCTTATTGAGGCGCTGGCGCGGCATGGCGACGGGCTGCCGGCTCATGTGTTGCCGGTAGAAGTCAATGAGATCACCCAGATTGGACTGGAGGCACTCGCCGGTGCGTTTGCCTATGGCGCAGCAGCGGTACGTTTTCTGCTGCGCTCCAATCCGCGGCACGATTTGAGCGGGCTGGTCAGAACGATTGCCTTGAATAAGACGATCGTGACCGGGCTCGGTTTTGACGGCGCGCGCATCGACACAATCGAAACCGATGATCCCGACGCGCTGGGCGACAGCCTGCGGGGTATCGCAGCGCTGAACAATCTGGTCAAACCCGCTACTTTCTCGGCCGTCGGTAATAAGCGCGAAGTTCTCCAACTCGCGTTGCGCGAGTTGCACGCAGTGGCCCCGACGCCGGTCGACGTGATCAGCCTGCCTGAGGGCGCACCCTTCGGCAAAGTCGAGGTGAATGTCGACGGCTGCACTCTGTGCCTGTCCTGCGTTTCGGCTTGTCCGACCGGCGCGTTGTTAGATGATCCAGAGCGGCCGATGCTGCGTTTCACCGAAGACGCTTGCGTGCAATGTGGATTATGTAAATCGACCTGTCCGGAAAAAGTGATCAGTCTGAAACCGCAGATCGATTTTCGTGCGGCAACGGCATCAAGCCGTGTCATCAAGCAAGAAGATCCGTTCCTCTGCATCCGCTGTGGAGCTCCGTTCGGAGTCAAAAGCTCGGTCGAACGGGTGGCCGCCAAGCTTGAGGACAAGCATTGGATGTACAAGGGTCCAACGCGGCGGATCGACCTCGTGAAAATGTGCGCCGACTGTCGCGTCCAGTTGACGGCTGAGGAGAACTTCGATCCGTTCGGCGCGCCGCAGCGTCCGCGCTTGCGCACTACCGATGACTATTTGCGTGCGCGCCAGGAGGAAGGCGAGAGCTAATTTCTAAATTCCTGCTCTCTGGATTGTGTGGAAAGCTCTAGTTCGTGGTCGAGCGCGCAAGAAAGTCAACGAGCGCCTTACGGTCCGCTTCGACCCCGATGGTCTGTTCCGGCATTTTGGTGCCCGGCGTGTAGTGCGCCGGCCCGATTTCGAACAGCTTCGCAACCGTTTCCTTGGACCAAATAATGTCGAGGGTCTTTAAGGCCGGTGAGAAATTATAGCCCGGAAGCGTCGCGATACGGCGACCGAAAATGTGCCAGAGCGTAGGACCGGCCTTTTGGGCCTCGTCGGCCCTGAGCGTGTGGCACGCGACGCAGGCGCGAAACACTTCAGCACCATGATCGCCGGCATACCGTTTGAGCGGATCTTCCGGCACGCCGACAAGCGCAGAGTCGATCGGCTCACCGGTAACCGCGTTCCAGCGGCGAATGACGGAATCCGTACCGCCAGTCAATAATGTGCTGTTATCGGGCAAGAACGCGATCGCCCACACCGGTAATCCGGGGCCGACCAGCGTGTGTATGAGCGTACGCTGCTTGCGATCGATCACCGCTACCGACCCGCGCGTGCTGGCGGCGGCAACGAGCAGGCCATTATTGGGGATCGCAAGCTGAATTGTCGGTGTCGTTCCGGCTTGGAGTTCACCCAGCACCTCGCCGATGGAGGACAGGAAGTAAATTTTCCCGCTGGCCCCGGCCACTATCATTTCGCCGTCCGGTGTAGTCACCACGGCGTTGAGCGGGCTTGGCAGGTTGTGCACGGACACGCCATCGCCGGCAACTTGCCAAGCGTGAATCGTACCATCGTAACCGGCGCCAATAATCTGACCGCCATCGGTCGAGAACGCTACACCATTGACGTTCTGCGCATTGCCTTCCAATACCCGTGGCGGTCCGCCTGCGAGTGGCCACAGCCGGACAGTGCGATCCCATGACGCAGATGCCAGCGTCTTGCCGTCTGGCGAAACGGCGAGAGCGACGATTGGCCCAGTATGGCCGTCAAGCACCCGATCGGGCGTCTGTCGTCCCGGCGTCCAGATAGCAATGTGCGTGTCGCCGCCCGCGGTCACGATCCGACCGTCCTTGAGCCACGCGACCGCATTCACCGGGCCATCGTGAAAGCGCATGACTTGCTCGGCAACATTGCGCGAAAGCGACCAGCGAATTGCCGATGTATCGAAACTGCCCGAGACCACATGCGTCCCGTCTGACGAGATCGCGAGCGCTCGCACCGGCCCGCCATGACCACGCAATTGAGCGTGAATAAGCTGCGGGCCGGCGACCGATACCGCCATCACAAGTCCGCACAGCAGCAAAGTGCGGCTCGATTTGAGCCGAGTAACGTTCATCTGGCAGGTATATTAACGCATAACGCCGAAGCTTAGTCAGGGCATCCAGAACGGCTTAACGGCGTCGAAATCCCGCCTGTACGGTTCAAGGCCGATATCTTGCAGGCCTCTATCGCTCAAGCTCTCCAGTTTGGCGCCGGCATAATGCCGCCTCAAGCTTAGAAAGCAGAGCGTAATCAATTTTGAAAACCGCGAAACGCCGAGCGGGAAGATGGTCATGGCACATCTCCATCTTTCTCACCCGTTGAACTCTAGTAGGGGCGCGCAAGAACTGCTGTGACCCAAGGCACAGTGCAGTTGAGGAGCGCTCGGCAACGCATTCTTTTATTCCTGCTAGTGGGCAGGCGCCGCGGCAGGATATGCGGTGGGCTGCCAGCGGGCGGCCGGTCGTCGCGATTATTCAGCTTGCGGGGATGTCAGCGGCCGAACATCGACTGGTGTGCGCGATCCCGCGGCATTCAATCGATCTGTGCGCCCGACGCCTTGATGATTGGTGCCCACTTGGCAAGCTCTGCCTTGACGAATTCTGCCGTCGTCTCGGGCGTGCTACCCGGCGTCGGATCGATACCGGCCTTTTCCAACGCGGAAGAGACTGCGGGATCGGCCAGCGCCTTGTTGATGGTGGCGTTGAGCTTATCGGCAATTGGCTTCGGCGTGCGTGCGGGCGCTAGCAGCGCGTTCCAGGTATAGCATTCGTATCCTTTAAGACCCTGCTCCTGCAGAGTTGGCAGATCCGGCATCGCGGCAACGCGCTTGGCCATACCGGCGCCGAGCGCGCGCAACTTGCCGGATTTTGCCAAGGGCAGCGCCGTCGGCGTGGCGTCAAATGCCATGGTGATCTGTCCGCCCATCAGATCAGTATCCATCGGCGCCGAACCTTTATAAGGGACGTGGGTGATGTCGAGGCCTCCCGCCAGTGATTTGAATTCCTCTCCGCAGAGATGAAGAATTGAACCAAGACCCGATGAGCCGTAGTTGTATTTACCCGGATTGGCCTTGATGAGATCGATCAGGCCCTTTACGTCGGTTGCCGGAATGGAAGGATGGACAAGCAGCAGCGTCGGTGTGACGCCGACCCGGCCCAGCGGCGCAAAATCGCGCACCGCGTCGTAAGGTAGGTGCTTGTAGAGCCCAGGATTGATGGCGTTGGTGGAAACTGTCGCCATCAAGATTGTGTAGCCGTCGGGTGCTGCTTTGGCGACCGCTTCCGCTCCGATATTGCCGCCGGCGCCAGTTTTATTTTCCACGACGAACTGCTGGCCTAGCAGTTCGCCCATTTTTGCTCCCATGACTCGTCCGACAATATCGGTTGGACCGCCGGCGGAGAATGGAATGATCATCTGAATTGGGCGCGTGGGGAAATCGTCGCGCGCATGGACGTCGCTGCTTGTGAATGCCAACGTCAAGGCAATGCCGGCAATCCCCTGAAATGCGGTGCGCCTGATCAGTCGCTCCAACATTTTGCCGCTGGCGCGCAAACCCTTGCCCATGACATCTCCTCCTATTTATTAAGGGTAACATTATCGGGAGAGCAGTCTCTCACCAAAGCGAATTGTGATAGTGCGACCATTTACAACGGCGGTTCGAGTCCGCCTTCTTTCTTGCTGGCAATCCACGCCTCATCCAAATCGAGCTCGCGTTCTATGCGCCGGCGCGCTTCGTCGGTGATTTGGCCGTTTTGTAGTAGACGGTAAATGTAGTCGCGTTCGGCCGCGATCAAATCCGATCTTACGTCGGCGGCGGTTGAGGCGGGGTCGACGCCCTCCGCGACCGGTCTCGGCAAGCGACCGAAACGATAATCATGACGCGCGCGTAAGATTGCCAAGGCTTCAGGAGAAATTTCGCTCTCGGCTGCGAGCTTTTCCAGCCGGCTTTGCGCCAGCTTTAGCGCTTCAGTTCGCGCGCTAAGCTCGGCATTGTGCTCGCGCTCACGTTCCTCGGCGGCATGGCTCGTCAAGCCTAACCAGCGCACGGTTCGGGGCAGAAGCAGTCCCTGACCAACCAGCGTAACGACAATGAGACCAAAGGTGATGTAGAGAATAAGGTCGCGGTCCGGAAATGGCGCGCCTGAGGCTGTAGTCAGCGGAATCGCTAGCGCTGCGGCAAGCGAGACGACCCCACGGACGCCGACAAAGGCGAGAAAAAATACCCATTGCCAGGGCGGCAGCGGATCCCGGCGCGACACCGCCGAGCTCAACCAGCGTGGCAAGTATGTCGCCGGATAGACCCAAATAAATCGCGCGACCACTACGACCAGCACCGTGAGCAGGGCGGTAAGTATCGGCTGGTGCAGAAAGCTCAGATCGGTACGTTCCATGAGGGTGCGAATCTGCAAGCCCGTCACCAAGAAGACGAAACCTTCGAGCAAATAAACAAGTAAATCCCAAAAGAAAATTCCCTGTAGCCGCGTCGCCGCCGGGATGAGTAGTGGACCGTTCCAGCTTACGAACAGGCCGGCTGCGATCGTCGCCAGCACGCCCGAACCGCCGATGTGAGCTGGCAACAGAAAGGCGACGTAGGGCGTCATCAACGAAAGCGTGATCTCAACCCGGGGATCGCGAACCCAGCGGCGTAGCTGGAGACTTAACCAACCGACGGCAATTCCATAGGCGATTTCGCCCACCACGATCAGCGCAAAAGTACCAGTGGCCTTCCAGAAGGAAAATGCGCCGGTGCTCACGGCGACAACGGCGAAGCGGTAAAGGATCAGCGCAGTTGCGTCGTTTGCGACTCCTTCTCCGTCAAGCACCACAATAATTCGTCGTGGAATCCCGAGTTGGCGGACCATGGCCAGGGGCGCCACCGCATCAGGCGGAGCCACAATGGCTCCGAGCACAAAAGCGACAGCGAGCGGCATCCCGAGCAGCCAATGGCTCGTGATCGCCACGGCGCAGGTGGTGAAGACGACGCATCCCAATGCAAGCAATGTGATTGGACGGAGATTAAAGCGAAATTCGCGCCAGCTCATTGCGACGCCAGCCGAATAAATCAGCGGCGGCAAGATGACTAACAAGACCAATTCCGGCGCGAGGTCGATGCGTGGAAGTCCGGGCGTCAGCGCAAGCCCAATACCGGCAATAACCAGAAGAATCGTAGGAGCAACATTAATTCGTCGCGCGATCACGGCCACCGCGACCATGACCGCTAGCAGGAGGAGGAGAGTTTGGATGGTGTTCGCCATTGGTCACATAATAATGTTGCCAGCAGCTGTGTCTTGTGACGGATATCGGACTTTAATCGACCCAGTCCAACAGCGCTCAATGCTCCAAGAGCGCGACGGTACCGAGACCGCCGTCCGAGCAAATACTCACGATCGCCCGACTGCCTTTCGGCAACTCGGCAAGTTCTTTGACTGCTTGGCTTAGGATACGTGCGCCTGTGGCGGCGAAAGGATGTCCAAGGGCAACGCTGCCGCCGTTGGGGTTCATCCGCTCGCGCGGAAATGTTCCAAAATTGTGCTCAACGCCGGCCTTGGCTCGGACGAAGTCGCTGTCTTGCAGCGCCTTGAGATGACACAAGACCTGAGCCGAAAAGGCCTCGTGAATCTCCCAGAGTGCGATGTCATTGAATTTCAATCCGTGTCGCGCCAGCAAACGCGGGATGGCCGATACGGGCGCCATGAGCAATCCTTCAGTAAAGATATCGACAGCGGCCATCTCGAAATCGACCAGACGCACGCGTGGCAAATTGTTTGGCAACCGGTCCATGCCTTCATCGTTTGCGACCCAAATGGCGGCGGCTCCGTCGGTCAGGGGCGAGCTGTTGCCCGCCGTCAGCGTGCCGCGTCCACTGGTGCGGTCGAAGACAGGCTGTAATTTGGCGAGTTTCTCCAGCGAGGTGTCGCGTCGTGGAAAGTGATCCTTGCTCGTATCATCGAACGGAACGATTAAGTCAGCAAAAAATCCGCGATCTTGCGCGGCGATGGTGCGTCGATGGCCTTCCAGAGCAAGCTCGTCTTGTTCGCGCCGACCGATGTTCCAATCCTTGGCCATGTCTTCGGTGTGTTCACCCATGCTCCGGCCGGTGACACGATTCTTCACTTCGGGGACGTGGAGCCGGATATCCGACAGCCGTAGCTTCGGCAGAAGGCTTAACCGCTTTACCAGGCCGCGCGCCTGAACGAGGCGCCGCAGCCAGACCGAGAGATTTTGGCTCAGGCCGATCTGAAGGCGACTCATACTTTCTACGCCGCCAACCATCGCCAGCGACGCTTTCTTTTCGTCGAGTATTCCCGCGGCCTCAAATACGCCCACCATGCTCGTGCTGCATTGCATGATGGTCGTGTAAGTCGGCACGTGCGGGTCCAGTTTGCTTTCAAGCCACACTTCCCGTGCCAAATTGGCATAGGCGAGATTGACCACCACCGAGCCCCACACCGCAAAATCGATCGGCCCGTTTGCTTGGTTCGCCATTGCCAGTACGACGGGCACCGACAAGTTCAAAGAATCGCGGTGAGTGAAGGGGCCGTCCACATTGACAAACGGCGTCCGTAGCCCGGCGGCCAACCAGACGGCGCCTCTCTCGTTCGGCATGATCGCTCCTCATCCGCAGGCCTGAGCCACCGTTATTATCGCGCGACAGTGGGGCGACCGACACGTTTATTTCGTGATCCATTTCGTGAATGCCCGATCGACCGCGATCGACGGAAAGTTTCGATCGCACACGCAATTTCTTGGCGATAAGTAATTCGGTTAAACAGCGTCGCCCGGGCGACGGGACCGACGGATCAATGGCGCAGCAGCTTATCGATCGTAATCGGTAGATCGCGAACGCGCTTGCCGGTGGCGTGATAGACCGCATTGGCGATCGCTGCGGCGGTTCCCGCGATGCCAATTTCACCAACGCCCTTGACGCCGAGTGGGTTGATCTCGTCGTCTTTCTCGTTGACGAAGATCACATCGATCGCGTGCACGTCGGCATTCACTGGTACATGATAGTCAGCGAGGTTATGAGTCATAAAGCGGCCGAACCGGTTGTCAGCTAACGTCTCTTCGTGCAGCGCCATGCCGATGCCGCCGACCACGGCGCCGAGAATCTGGCTCGCGGCAAGCTTGGGATTAAGAATGCGGCCAGCGGCCACGGCGTTCACGATGCGCGTTACACGGATGACCCCGATCTGCTCGTCGACCCTGATCTCGGCGAAAACCGCGGAATGCGTGTAGTGGGAATATTTGCTGTGCTCGTTCGGCTCGGCGCTTGCCTCCTTTTCAATGCGGTCGATATTGCCGGCGCGCATGGCGTCGGCGAGGGATACCTCGACATTTTTACTTTTATGTCGAATGCCGTCCTCCGCAAATGTCACATCTTCGAATTTCGCGCCGGCGAGCGGCGAGCGCGGGATTCTTTGCGCGAGTCGAAGGAGTTCCTTCTGCACCTCGCGGCATGCAGCCTGAATGGCACAGCCGACCGATGATGTTGTAAAGGATCCGCCTTCAACCGGCGCATCCGGCAGCGCAGAATCCCCCAGCTTTGCCGTTACGTGCTCGATGGGCACACCGAGCATGTCGGCGGCAAGCTGGGTCATCATGGTGTAGGTCCCGGGCCCGATATCGGCGGTCGCGCTACTGATTTCGACGCTGCCGTTAGCGGTCAACACCGCTTTGGCGCTTGCCTTCATCTGCATCGCTTCCCAGATGCCGGTCGCCATGCCCCAGCCAACCAGCTCGTTGCCATCCTTCATCGAGCGCGGCTGCGGATTGCGTTTGGACCAACCGAATTTCTCAGCGCCCTCGCGATAGCACTCGCGCAGCTCCTTGCTGCTGTAAGGCTTGCCCTCGACCTGATCCTTGTCGGAATAATTGGAGAGCCGCAGCGTCAGCGGATCTACTCCCGCAGCATAGGCAAGCTCATCCATCGCGCATTCGATGGCGAACAGGCCTTCCGTTCCGCCTGGCGCGCGCATGTCGCACGGCGTGTTCTGATCGAGCTTGACCAGCTTTTGCACGAGTTCGACGTTGTCACATTTGTAGAGCAGGCTCGACCAAGTCACGTAATTGCGCTGGAAATTTTCGAACTGCGACGTGATGCCGACCCACTGGTGACGGAAGCTCGCAAGCTTGCCATCGCGGTCGGCGGCGAGCGCCAGCGATTGAATGTTCGCGGCCCGATACCCGATTGTGAACATCTGCTGCCGCGTCAAAGCCACCTGCACCGAGCGCCGCAGCGCCCGCGCCGCCAGCACCGCGAGTGGCAATTCGTATTGCGGACGCAAACCGGATCCAAATCCGCCGCCGACATAGGGTGACAAAACGCGAACCGCGTCCTGGGCCATTCCAAACACGTTAGCGACGTAGTTTCGACAATTCTGCGGACCTTGGGTCTTGTCGTAGATCGTGATGCGGTCATCATCTTCCCACACTGCGGTTGCACCGAACATTTCCATCGGATTGTGGTGCTCGACCGGCATCCGGTACTCGACCTCAACGCGAACTGGCGCTTGGCTGAAGGCTTTGGCGGCGTTGCCCCGTTTATGCGAGTGGCTTTCGTCGTTTTCGTTGACGACACGCGCGCGCCCGTGATGTGCTTCGAAATCGGTGATGTGTTGTTGTTGCTCATAGTCGACGCGGATAAGCGACGCCGCAAAGCGCGCGGTTTCCAGATCATCGGCAACAACCAAAGCCACCGGTTGACCGCTAAATCGAATCCGATCGTCATACAGCGGCCGGAACGGCGAGCCGGGTGGGGCGACTTCATCGCCGTATTTCTTGTCTGAGGCTGCCAGTTTCGGCCGATGGTCGTGCGTGAACACGTCGAGTACGCCGGGGACCGACAATGCGTCTGCGGTGTGGATACGCAAGATGCGGCCTTTGGCGATCGCCGACGACACGACGAAACCATAAGCTAGGCCGGACACGTTGTGTTCGGCCGCGTATTTCGCAGCACCGGTGACCTTGGCGCGGCCGTCGACCCGCGAGATCGGCTTGCCGAGATAACTAGTGGTCATGTCGGCCATATTCGTTTCGCTTACGTGATACGTTTGTCGCTTTGCGACTGCGGCGTTCCGTTCGCCGCCTGCGTTAAGGTGCGCACGATGGCGCGCCGTGCCAGCTCGATTTTAAAGTCATTGTGTCCGAAGCCGCGCGCGTCACGCAGCACGTTATCCGCCGCCCGCACAAAGCTCTCGCGGATCGCCGGCGCTCCGCGCAGTTGCGACTCGGCTTGGCGGTCGCGCCATGGTCTATGTGCCACGCCACCGAGTGCGAGGCGCGCCTCTTTAATCGCGCCATTCTCGATTTCCAGAGCTGCCGCGACCGCCACCAAGGCAAACGCATAGGACAGGCGATCGCGGATTTTCAGATAGCTGTAGTTTGCGGCGAAGCCTTTTGGCGGCAGTTCGATCGCGGTTATGATTTCGTCCTTTTTCAGATTTGTATCGAGCTGCGGTGTGTCGCCCGGCAGGCGATGGAAGTCGGCGAACGCGATGCCGCGCTCGCCATCGCGGCCGGTTGCCAGCACTCGCGCGTCTAGCGCCGCCAGCGCTACGCACATGTCCGATGGGTGGGTCGCGATACAGTGCTCGCTGGCGCCAAGGATTGCATGCATGCGATTGAGCCCGTCGATGGCCGAACAGCCGCTTCCAGGCTCGCGCTTATTGCAAGGCGTCGTTGTGTCATAAAAATAGAAACAGCGTGTGCGCTGCAGAAGATTTCCACCGGTTGTCGCCATGTTGCGCAATTGCGGCGACGCTCCAGCGAGGATCGCGCTGCGCAGCAATGGATAGCGCTTCTCAATCTGTGGGTGATACGCCAGATCGCTGTTTGGAACGAGAGCGCCGACGCGAAGTCCACCATCGCCCGTTTCATCGACGCGGCCGAGAGGCAATCGAGTGATGTCGATCAGCCGCGATGGCGTCGCCACGCCTTCCTTGATTAGATCGATCAGATTGGTGCCGCCGGCGACGAATCTCGCGGCGGGATCGGCGGCCATCTGGCGCACAGCGTCGGCGACGTCGCTCGCTCGACTGAACTCAAAATTGTTCATGATCCTCCGTCTCGCGGCGGCGACGCCGATTTCTGGGAAAGGACCTGTTCGATCGCGGCTAGAATATTGGGATAGGCGCCGCAGCGGCAGATGTTGCCGCTCATAAGCTCGCGAATTTCATCGGCCGTGTGCGCCCTCCCTTCGGCAATTAAGCCGACGGCGGAACAAATCTGGCCGGGCGTGCAGTAGCCGCACTGGAAGGCATCATAGTCGATGAAGGCTCGCTGTATTGGATGCAGCGCGCCGTTTTTCGCCAATCCTTCGATGGTCGTGATTTGCGCACCGTCCTTCATAACGGCGAGCGTCAGGCATGAATTGATCCGCCGGCCATCGACCAGAACGGTGCAGGCGCCGCATTGGCCGTGGTCGCAGCCCTTTTTGGTACCCGTCAGACCGAGACGGATGCGCAGCGCGTCAAGCAGCGTAGTCCACGGGGCCAGGGTCAGCTTGTTCGCCACGCCGTTGACAAGGAGCGTGATCGTCATCTTGGCCGGCGCCGAAAATTTCTCGCCGCGCTTGCGAGCTGCTGCTGATGTTTTAGCCATTGGCTTCAAATGTAACGGGACGGACGGCAACGGTCCGCCAATGCGGGGCCCAGACTGCGGCGGTTGTCTCGGCAACGCAATGACGGGCGGCATGTTCCCCAATGTTTACCGCGCTACCCGCCGGCGGGACGTTGGTGTATCGTTTTCTTCAGAGCTGCCAACGGAACAGGCCGACGTTCCGGGGCGATTAACGGCAGCGAGCGTGCCTGCGGCGGGCGATCGATCGCGATAATCGAATTCTGGTTCCGCCACAGTTTTTGTGGTGGCGGACTGTGGCCAAGGTCGTGAGGCGATCATATGAAATTACGACGGCGAACACTTCTGCAGTTGGCTGCCGCTGCGGCCGCGGTTTCGGTGTCATCGCGCATAGCGTCGGCGCAAATTTTTCCGGCGCGGCCGATCACGATCGTGGTGCCTTTTCCGGCTGGAGGGCCGACCGATACGCTTGGTCGCGTTCTTGCCGATCGCATGAGGAGTGCGCTCGGCCAGTCTGTCATTATTGAAAACCTGACCGGGGCAGCGGGTACGATCGGCAGCACTCACGTCGCGCGCTCATTACCGGATGGTTACACCCTCATTCTCGGCCATTGGCAGACGCACGTCGTTAACGGCGCCACCTATTCGCTGCCGTTCGATGTGGTCAACGATTTTGAGCCAATATCACTGATTGCGGATTGTCCGGTGTGGTTGGTCGGCAAATCGGCATTGCCGCCGCAAAACCTGTCGGAACTTATCGCTTGGCTAAAGGAGAATCCTGGCAAGGCAACTGTTGGCATTGGTGGCGCCGGCGGTGGTGCCGATGTTGTTGGGACCTATTTTCAGAAAAATACCGGCACACGATTCCAGTTTGTGCCTTATCGCGGTGCGGCGCCGATCATGCAGGACTTGCTCGCCGGGCATATTGACATGACATTCACGCAGGTGGCGAGCGCGCTGCCACAATTTCGCGCCGGCCAAGTCAAAGCCTATGCGGTGATGGCCAAGTCTCGATGGGCGGCGGTCCCCGATACGCCGACGAGCGACGAGAGCGGCGTGCCGGGCCTTTACGCTTCGTTCTGGCATGGCCTTTGGGCTCCCAAGGGAACGCCAAAAAACATTGTCGCCAAACTTGATGCCGCCGTAGTGGAGACCTTGGCCGATCCGACAGTTCGCCAGCGGTTTATCGACTTGGGACAAGAGCCCTGGCCGCGCGACAAACAGAGTCCGGAGGCGCTTGCCGCACAGCAGAAAGTTGAGATCGAAAAATGGTGGCCGATTATCAAAGCGGCTGGCATCAGGGCGGAATAAGACAGTCGTCAACTTTCTGCCGGGATGCCTCGTGCCAGCGGCGATAGCTAGTTTCAAAACATTTCAAAACAAAAGAGGTCGCCAAATCGGCGGCCTCTTCTTCCGAGCCATAAGGCGCAACTATCCGATGTACTTAGTGCTTACTGGGGCCACCCACAGTCGTACCAAACGTGGGTGCAATATGCCCAAGTAAGCGTTTTTCCTTGGTCAATAATTGCGGTGCGCTCCAGCGCGTCGTCCGAAACATCGAGGATAAGCATGTCCTCTTCGGTTTCGGTCCGGTCAGTAACATCCCTATCCATGGAACCATCCCTTACGCCTATGGTGCCACTGCGTAATAGTATCGTGAAACAGACTGCCTGACGAGTCCAATCGAACAGACAATGATACATTCTATATTAGAAGAGGCATGCGCAACGTCTTTTTTACCGTTGGACATGCGACTCGGCCAATCGGCGCATTTTTAGACTTGTTGAGGCAAGTCGAAATCCTGATAGTGGCTGACGTCCGCAGCGTTCCACGCTCAAAAACCAATCCCCAATTCAATCGCGAACCCCTGGTTGGATCGCTTAGTACCACTGGCATCGAATATCAGTACATCCCTGAGCTCCGTGGACTACGTAGCAAACAGAAAGATGTACCGGTCGCCGTCAACGCGTTCTGGCAAAACCGGAGTTTTCACAATTACGCAGATTATGCGATGGGTCGGGAGTTTCAGTCTGGCCTGCGAAAATTACGAGCGCTGGGTGACACGAAGCGATGCGCAATCATGTGCGCCGAGACTCTTTGGTGGCGCTGTCACCGGCGGGTCATTTCGGATTATCTGATCGCTGCCGGTAACGCGGTCTTTCACATTCTCGGCCCAGATGACATTGAGCAGGCGCGTATCACGGAAGGCGCGAAACCGGGGCCAGATGACGTATTGATCTATCCGGCAGATCTTTGAAGTTCAAACTTGCCGTAAAATCTATTGTATACTCCCGTGAGCAGAAGCGGCGGCCTCGGCTGCAATGCCAGTCAAATGATCTTGTAGCGGCGCTCGGGGAGGGTTCCCATGACGGACGTGAAATGGAGCATCAAGGCGCGCGAGTTCGTAAATTGCAATTGCAGCTACGGCTGCCCGTGCCAATTCAACGGGCTGCCGACCTATGGCGACTGCCAGGCCGTCGCGGGCATGCAAATCGACGAAGGCCGCCACGGCGACACGCGACTCGACGGCTTACGATTCGTCGGCATCTTCCGCTGGCCGGGGGCGATCCACGAGGGTAAGGGGGAGGCGGCGGTCGTCATCGACGAACGGGCAAACGAGGCGCAGCGCGCGGCATTGCTGCGTATTGTCACCGGACAAGACACCGAGCCTGGCGCTACGATCTTCCAGGTATTCTCCACGACTTTCGAGAAATTGCATGAACCAATCTTCGCTCCCATCGATTTTGAGGTGGACATTGACGCCCGCAAAGGTCGGCTGGTTGTGCGTGGAATAACCGAAGGCCGTGGCGAGCCGATCAAGAATCCCGTGACGGGCGTCGCGCATCGTGCCCGTATCGATATTCCTGATGGGTTCGAATATTCGCTTGCCGAGATTGGGCGCGGCTGGACCAAGGTCGCGCGTCCGATGCAATTCACGCTCGCCGATTCCTACGCGCAGTTCGCGCACGTCAATCTCTGTCAAAGCGGCATCTTGCGCTGACCTGAGATGGGCGGCGCGTTTGAAGCGGTGCTGCGGCGCGAACGCGCAGTCGTCATCGCTGCGCTTGCGATACTTACCGCGCTCGCCTGGATGGACCTCGCCTGGCTCGCCGACGACATGGCGATGGGCGGCATGGATATGTCCGGGTTTCGCATGATTCCAGCCGGCCAAGGACTAATGATGCCGGCCGGGGCGCCGTGGCAGCCGATCGAATTTGCCTACGTGTTCGCGATGTGGGCCGTGATGATGATCGGTATGATGACGCCATCAGTGGCGCCGATGATTCTCATCTACGCGCGCGTTGGCAAGCAGGCTGATATGAGCGGCCAGCCGTTTGCGGCAAGCGCATGGTTCGCGGCCGGTTATCTCGTGGCATGGACGGCATTTTCGCTGGCGGCGACTTTCGCGCAATGGGCTTTGCAGCGTGCCGCACTGCTCACTCCGATGATGGAAAGCGCGAGTAATGTGCTTGGTGGTGTCGTGCTAATTGCCGCCGGGGTTTATCAATGGACACCGGTCAAGGAGGCGTGCCTCTCTTATTGCCAGGCGCCGCTCACCTTCATTATGCGCCATGGCGGATTTCGCCGTGAAGCAACCGGCGCATTAACGCTTGGTTTTCGCCATGGCCTGTACTGCATCGGCTGCTGTTGGGCGTTTATGCTGCTGCTGTTTGTCGGCGGCGTCATGAATCTGCTTTGGATCGCCGCGCTAGCGATGCTGGTCTTATTTGAGAAAACGGTGCCTTTCGGTAAATCGGTATCGCGCGTTGCCGGCGTCGCCTTCATTGCCATGGGAGCTTGGTTACTGCTGCATTCGTGAAAACACCGCGCTGTATCTTTTGTTCAAATCAATTTTGATTTGCGCGCGGGATGTTGTAGCAGCCATCCGGTCCGATCACTTGGTAGGATAAGAATCGGAAGTGACTACTCGGCCGAGCGGAGGCGTGACATGGGATTACTTGAGGGCGACACTGCGCTGGTCACCGGCGCAGCGTCGGGGATTGGGCGCGGTATAGCGAAGGCGCTTGCCGCGGAGGGAGTTCGACTGGTCTTGAGCGACGTTACCGAGCAAGCCGGGGCCGCGCTGTCGCGTGAATTAAACGCCGCCTTTATTGCCGCCGATCTTGCCGATCCGGCTGCGGCGCGTCGGCTGTTCGAGACTGCAGTAAAAACGCTCGGGTCGATTTCAATTTTTGTGCATAGCGCATCGCCAAAGCGTTACGAGAGCGACGCCGCCTTGGCTGTGACGGAGGCTCAATGGGATTCGATGATCACGGTCGGTCTTCGCGCCGGGTTCGTACTCGGTCAAGCCGTGGGCGCCCACATGAAAGCGGGCCAGATCAGAGGGCGGATGCTTTTTATAACTTCGCTGCACGCCTATACGCCGCGCAATCTGCCGCATTACAGCGCCACCAAAGCGGGTCAGACCATGCTGGTGAAAGAACTGGCGCGCGCGCTCGGAGCGGATGGCATTCGCGTCAATGCTATAGCTCCAGGCGCAATTCCCGGCGGCGGATTCGACGCCGATGTTAGCTCGCTCGCGAAGATGATTCCGCTCGGCCGGACCGGTACACCGGAAGACGTTGCGGATATGGCGGTTGCTCTCTTGTGCGATCGCTTTTCGCGTTATGTCACCGGGACAACGATTGCAGTTGACGGCGGACTCGCTCTATTCAACTGGATTCCGATGCGGGCAGGCCAGTAAAACCATTCCGCTGTTTAGGATTCCGCGCAGCCAAACAGCCTAGCCTAACTGTTTAAGCTCACATGCCGAGGAATCTTTTTGCTTTACTTGCGATAGCGCAATCGTTCCGCGATGACGAACAGCAGCGGAATAACGAAAATGCCGAAGATTGATGCCGCGATCATGCCGCCGAAAACCGGTGTGCCCACTGCGTGGCGTGTAGCGGCGCCAGCCCCGCGTGCGATGACAAGCGGAAACAGCCCAAAGATGAAGGCAAAGCTCGTCATCATCACTGGACGAAAACGTAAACCTGCCGCTTCGATGGCCGCTGTATAAATGTCTTTGCCGAGCCGCCGCTGCTCTACCGCGAATGCCACAATCAAAATGCCGTTCTTGGCGGCAAGTGCGATGAGCGCCACCAGACCGATCTGCGCATATATGTCGAAGCTCAACCCAGAGATCGCTACCGCCACGAGCGCTCCTAAAATTGCAACGCTGACCGACAGCAGTGCGGGAACCGGAATGTTCCAGCTTTCATAGAGCGCGACTAGAAACAAATAGGCGAACAGCATGGCAAGCCCAAGCACGATTATCGTGCGTCCCCCCGCTGCTTTTTCCTGGAAGGCAGTCCCAGTCCATTCAAAGCTGTATCCGGGTGGCAGCGTCGCGGCGGAAATCCGTTCCATGGCTGCGAGTCCCTGGCCGGAACTATAGCCGGGCTTGGGTGCGCCGTTCACGATCGCAGCGCGGTAGCCGTTGTAGCGAACCACGGTCTGCGGCCCTTGCACGAGCTTGGCTTCGGCCAGCGCACGCATAGGCACCATGCCACCGCGTGCATTCCGCACGTAAATGTTTTGAATTTCGTCGATCCGTTTGCGAAACGACGTTTCCGCCTGCAGATTGACCTGCCAGGTTCGCCCGAAAACGTTGAAGTCGTTGATGTAGTAGCTACCCAGTGTCGACTGTAGGGCGTTAAAGATGTCGCTGATCCTGACACTCAGCACCTGTGCCTTGTCGCGATCGATGTCGAGAAAAATTTGCGGCGTGTCGGCAGCATAAGTGCTGAATACGCCAGCGAGCTCGGGCTGGCTATTGGCCGTCACGAGCAACCCGCGTAACACTGCTGCGAGGTCGGTGGGAGTCTGCCCTTGCAGTGCTTCCAAGACGTATTGGAAACCGCCGGTGTTTCCCAAGCCGATAATCGGCGGCAGGTTAAACGGAAAGGCGATGGCGCCGGGGATCGCTGCCAATAGAGGGCGCAATCGTCCTACGATTGCGCTGGCGCTTTGCGCAGGATCGGTACGCAGTTCGTACGGCTTGAGCCGGATGACGAAGAATCCCTGATTTGAAGACGCAACATAATCGATGAAATTCAGCCCTACCACGGACAACACGCCTTCGACGCCGGGAATGGGTCTGACAATATCTTCGACCTGCTTGACCACCGCCTCGGTGCGGTTGACTGATGCGCCTTCCGGCAACCGCAGCGCGGCAAAGATTGCGCCTTGGTCCTCGTCCGGCAGAAAACTTTGCGGCGTCACGTAAAATATAAGGACCGACGCGGCTATTGCCCCCGCGACGACGACAACCGAAACCGCGGTCATGCGCATCAGTTTGCGGACAGTCGCCACATAGCCATCGCGCGTTCGATCGATCGCGCTCAGCACATAGCGCATGGCGCCTCGACTGGTGTGACCGCGCTTTAGCAGCACCCCACATAATGCAGGACTCAAAGTGAGCGCGTTGAGCGCCGAGATCAGCATCGAAACCGATACGGCAACGGCGAATTGACGAAACAATTGCCCGCTGATCCCGGGGATGAACGCCACCGGAACAAAGACCGACAGCAATACGAAAGTGATAGCGAGGATGGGACCGGTGATCTCGCTCATCGCCTTTTTACAAGCATCGGGTATGGAAAGGTTGGGCTCTTGCTCGATCACCCGCTCGATATTTTCAACGACGACAATCGCGTCATCGACAACGATGCCGATGGCCAGCACGAGTGCTAATAACGAGATGGTATTGGCCGAATATCCGATCAACAGAAGCACCGCAAAAGTGCCGATGACGGACACCGGTACGGCGGCTAACGGAATGAGCGTTGTTCGCAGTTTGCCGAGGAACAGGAAAACAACAAGGGCAACCAGGACTATAGCAACAACGAGGGTGCGGATGACTTCGATCATAGTGGAGGTGACAAACACGGTACTGTCCCAGAAGACCGCGTAGTTCAAATCGGCGGGAAAACGCGTTGCCAGCGTATTCATCGTGTCGCGGACTTGCTTCGCGACATCGACGGCATTGGATCCGGGGGATTGATAGATGCCAATCGCAGCCGCTGGAGCGCCGTTAAAACGGCTGTAACGGTCCTGGCTTTTTGCGCCCATTTCGACGCGTGCAACATCGCTAATGCGAACGACCGATCCGTCAGGATTGGCGCGCAGCACGATGCCGGCAAACTCCTGCGGCTGGGTCAGCCGGCCTTTGGTTTTGATATTGATCTGAACCTGCTGGTCGCTTGCAACCGGTGCAGCGCCAATGCGGCCGAGTGCCGCCTGGACGTTCTGATTTTGCACCGCCTGGATGACGTCGTTCGGGGTTAGGTTAAGTTCGGTCAGCCGATCCGGATCGAGCCAAATCCGCAACGAATAATCGAGTGGACCAAACAACGTTACCTGACCAACGCCTTTAATCCGCGCCACCGTGTCGATAATGTTGATGGTCGCATAGTTGCTCAGATAGATGGCGTCATACGTGTTCTTTGGCGAGTAGATATTGAGGACCTGAAGCAGCGCCGCCGATTTCTTGCGTACCGTCAAACCGGCTCGGGATACTTCCTGCGGAAGCTGCGGAATGGCCAAGCTGGCGCGGTTTTGCACGTTCACTGTATCGATGTCTGGATCGGTGCCCAGCGAAAAGGTCACATTCAGCGTGTAGCTGCCATCAGACCCGCTCGCCGATTGATAATAGATGGCGTTATCGACACCGTTGATCTGCTCCTCAATCGGTTGCGCGACCGTGGTCTCGACAACTTCGGCATCGGCGCCGGGATAATTGGCGGTGAGCGTGACTTGCGGCGGTATAATGTCTGGAAACTGCGCAATCGGAATGGCCGCGACGGCGATCGCACCGGCGAGCGTGATCAATATCGCGATGACAATCGCGAATCGCGGCCGATCGATAAAAATGGCGGAAAACATCGGTGTCAGTTTACCGCAGTAACGCTAGTCGAAACCACTTGACCGGGATGAACCTTTTGGATGCCCTCGACGATGACGAGGTCTCCCTCTTTCAAGCCTTGCGTCACGACGATGTCGCGACCCTGCTCGACCCCGGTCACAACGCGCCGCTGTTCGACCTTTTTGTCTTCGCCGACCACCATGACGTAGCGACCGGCCTGGTCGAGCTGGACCGCCGACTGCGGAATGATAAGGGACGATTGCGGCGCGCCGCGCTCGACCAACACGCCGACGATTCCGCCGGGGATCAGCATGCCTTCGGGATTTGGCAGTTGCGCGCGCACCAGGATGGTGTCTGTGTCTGGCTGAACCTGAACATCGAGGAGATTGGTGCGCCCGGCATGCGGATACATGCTGCCGTCAGGCAGCTTGATATGAATGGTGACATGGGGGTTCTTGTCGGGCGAGGCAGCGATCCGGTGCTTGTATTCGATGACGTCGGCTTCGCTAGCTTGAAATGTGACGTAAATCGGATCCTGGCTAACGATCGTCGCCAGCGTTCCGGATGATGGACTGACCAGATTGCCTACAGTGAAATTGGCGAGGCCGATCCGGCCGTCGATTGGCGAGCGGATTTCGGTGTAGCCGAGATTGATCTTTGCCTGTTCGAGCAGGGCCTGCGCTTGCAGCACATCGGCTTGCGCCGCCTGTTCGTCGGCTGCCCGTTGATCCACGGTGGATTGCGGGATGTTTTGGTTGTGCGCCAGCTCCTGGCCGCGCTGCAGCTGCAGATTGGCATTGACCTCGGTGGCCTTTGCTCTGGCGACATTGGCGCTCTGCTGGTCGACCGTTGCTTTATAAATATCGGGTTCGATGTGAAACAGCAGATCGCCGGTCTTGACCTGCTGCCCTTCGGTAAAATTGCGCTCTTTGATGAAACCGGAAACGCGGGCGACGATGTCAACTTTGTCGATCGCCACGACACGGCCGATGAAATCGCCGGTCGCGGTTACCTGCCGGCTTATCACCGGGGCCACGGTAACTGCTGGCGGCGGCGGCGCGCCCTGCGCGGCAGCCACGCGAGAACAGATGATGAAAATGTAGGCACCTAGTGGAATCGCCTTAGCAAATAAATTGTCGCGGCGAGCCATCAGAATACTCCTGACATAAGTTCGCGCATTTGCCGGCTATGAGAGTAAGCCTGCCGCAACGAGAGGTAAGGACGCTGTCGCACTTTAGCAAACATGTCGCTCTCCGCCGCTCAATCGCGGAGCACTTGCAAATTGGCAGAACCAGGAGTTCTATTAAACTACGCGTTGCGTGAGACGCAACTGATCTTCGCTGGCCTTGTTGTCGCGTAAGCGCTGCTGCGCGCAGAGTTTCAGTATCTCGTTGAAATACTCGAAGGAGGCTGCAAATGACGGCTCGAGAAGCTAAGTCACTGCGAATTGCTCCGCTTGCCACGCCGACGGATTTGCAACCGAACGCCGTGCGCGACATCGCAGGTGCGCTCAACATTCTGCTTGCGGATATGTTTGGGCTTTACCTGAAAACGAAAAATTTCCATTGGCATGTATCAGGCCCGCATTTTAGAGATTATCATTTGCTGTTGGATGAGCACGGCGATCAGATTTTTGCTACAACTGATCCGATAGCCGAACGCATCCGCAAGCTGGGCGGCACAACAATGCGGTCGATTGGCCAGATCACCCGCTTGCAACGCATAAAGGACAATGACGCGGATTTCGTCACGCCGATGGATATGCTTGCTGAGCTACGCGAGGATAACAAGGATCTCACCACGAGGATGCGTGAAACGCATGATCTTTGCGATGAGCACGGCGACGTCGCGACGGCGAGCCTTCTGGAAAATTGGATTGACGAGGCAGAACGCCGTACGTGGTTTCTGTTTGAGGCGACACGCGCAGCCAGAGGCGAATAACAGACTGCGAGTTTCCGGCGGTTCAATTGCGCAATCGAAGGTTACGCTGATGGGTACTTACGGTCCGTCAAGAGATTTTATTCCAGCTTGGCGTCCAATGTAATTTGCGCATTGAGAACTTTCGATACCGGACACGTTTTTTCGGCAGTGCCGGCCAGCTCTCTAAACTTGGCTTCGTCAAGATTTGGCACGCTGGCACGCAATGTCAGCGCGGACCTGCTGATACGGAAACCTTGGCCTTCCGGTTCGAGAGTGACGGCCGCCTCGGTGCTCAGTTGCGTGGGCGTGTAGCCGGCGCCCTGCAATTGAAACGCCAGCGCCATGGTGAAACAGCCAGCATGCGCGGCGGCGATCAGCTCTTCCGGGTTTGTACCCTTTTCGTTTTCAAAACGGGTCTTGTAGGAGTAAGGGGTTTCGGCGAGCACCCCTGAATCGGTCGACAGATTACCATTGCCCGCGCGGCCAGTGCCGCGCCAAACTGCTTTTGCCTTGCGGATCATGGAGGTCTCCTTGGTCTAGGCCCCTCTTGGCTCATTTCGATCTATACTTGCGATCTAATCATCATCTTTGCCTGGCCAATATGAACCCCACCGATCACGGCCGTAAATTACTAGAAAAGTGCGCGCTTTTCAGTTCGCTTGACGAAAAGGCGCGTCGCGATATCGCGGCTTATGCCAAACGGCGTAGCTTCACATCTGGTGAATCGATATGCCGCCTTGGCGACCACGGCGACAGCATGATGGCGGTGGTGGTCGGCTCGGTGCGCATCTCGCTTCCGACCACCAGGGGCAAGGAGGTTATTCTTGTGGATCTGCGGTCCGGAGAACTCTTTGGCGAGATCGCGCTCCTGGACGGCAAGCCGCGCTCAGCCAATGTAACGGCGCTCACCAATTGCGAGCTTATGGTTTTGGAACGACGAGACCTACTGCCTTTCCTCGAGCGTAATCCGGCCGCGTGCACGAAGCTGATGGAAATGCTTTGCGCTCGGATCCGTCGTTCGGACGAGCGTATGGCGGATATCGCCTTCTTCAATTTGCCCGTGCGCCTTGCCAAGACATTGCTCAACTACGAACCCGAAGTTCGCGCGGGAATGAAACTATCGCTGTCGCAGAGCGAATTAGCCGAGATGGCCGGGGGGACAAGAGAAAAAGTAAATCGATGCCTGCGTGAGTGGCAACGCCAGGGCATCATCGAATTGAAGAATCGCTGGACTATCATTCGCAGTCCGGAGGCTTTGCGCGAGCTGGTAGAATCGGACTAGTCGGTTCGCTGATCGCGCGTTTTCAAATTCCGCATCAACACAGGAACCGGGGCCTATTTCATGCTAGTGCTTCGCGAGCAAACCTGCGCTCGAGACATGCCATGCGGATTCTGGTCTTCCAACACGTTCCGGTAGAACATCCCGGTTTTTTTCGTCAGCTCTGGCGCGAAAACGGCGATGAATGGCGCACCATCGAACTGGATGGAGGCCAGGTCATTCCCGACTTGAACGATTTCGATCTGCTGGTCGTGTTGGGCGGCCCGATGGACGTCTGGCAGGAGGACGTTTATCCCTGGCTGGGACCCGAGAAGGCCGCGATCCGCTATTGGGTGAAAGACCTCGGTCGTCCTTTCCTTGGAATATGTCTGGGACATCAATTGCTGGCGGCAGCGCTCGGCGGCGCGGTTGAGCTGATGAATCAACAGGAAATCGGTCTCAGCGAAGTCGTATTGACGAAGGCGGGTCGGCAAGATCGGCTATTTGCCGGCTTCGCCGCTCGCGTGGAAACATTTCAATGGCACGGCGCGCAAGTATCGCGGCTGCCGGATGACGCCGAAATACTCGCCGAGAATTCATTGTGCGCCGTCCAAGCGTTTCGCTGTGGCGCGCATGCCTATGGGCTGCAATATCATGTTGAGATCACCGCTTCGACCGTCGCGGAGTGGAGCGATATTCCAGAATACCGCGCCGGACTTGAGCGCACGCTCGGTCCCGACGCGGTGAGTCGGCTGCACGAAGCGGTGACGCCGCGGCTGCCGTCTTTCGAGGCTAGCGCACGCCGTCTGAGCGACAGCATTGCCGCCATCGTGGCGGCGGCGCGTTCGGCCAGGTCTTTGAGAGACAAACGATTATCCGCGTGAACCGGCAATCGCGAAGGATTTACACAAAAATTGAATGTGACTCAGGTGACAGACTATTGCATTGCCGATAATGTTCAGCCCTGCTGGCGGGGGATGAAGGCACGATGGAGCGCCTCATGACGCCTGCCCGCGCCGTGTCTCCCGAAGTTAGTTCTCGAAAAGCCGCGGTTCGCGAAGCTATGCCCGCTGGAGAAGCCGTGAGTTCGCTCGAATTCGAGCGCAGCGTCTTCGATTCCGCCGAAACCGAGATTTTGAGCAAGGCCTTCGCAAAGGCGTGGACCTTTGTTGAATTCGATCCGACGCTTTGCATGCTGGAAGCGTTTGAGCGCCAAGCCGAGCTGGCGCGCTGCTTGATGGCGATCCTCAAGCTTGGCGACGGCAACCCGACTTCGATTGCAAATTCCGCAATAGCACTGCTGCGAAAGAGCCAATCGAGAATCTTGCGCCGACACGTGCCGCGCGGGCTGCCAAATGAAGACCGCGTCGGCGCGGCGCGTTAGGTTGATGGACACCGCTTCAACTACTGTGCGAATGGAGCAAGCGATTCGGCACGCAGCCGACGGCAATCGTCTGATTAATCGACAACGGGAGATCATTGCAGGTCTCGAGCAAAACGGCAGCAACGTCGTACAGGCGTTAGCGCTGCTGAAGAATTTGCTTTTCAGCCAGGAATTGCACCTGCGTGATCGTGATTGTCTTCACCGGCTTTTTCCGCAATATCGTCCTTAAAAACCGGCGATTACCTCGCCTGTTGCAGATTTCCTGCAAACAATTCGGGCGGTAGAGTTCGCAACATGCGGGCAATGGTGCTGGAACGGCCCGGCGCTCCGCTCTCATTTGTGGAGCGGCCCGATCCGCGGCCAGCTGACGGTGAGGTGCGAGTTCGCGTCGCGGCGTGCGGCGTGTGCCGCACCGACCTGCATGTTGTCGACGGCGAACTGCCGAATCCCAAGCTCCCGCTCGTACCTGGCCACGAAATTGTCGGCTGCATCGATATGGTCGGCGATCGTGTCGCTGCGCTTGGAATTGGCCGCCGCGTCGGCGTGCCGTGGCTGGGCCAGACCTGCGGACGCTGCCGGTTCTGCCGCAATAGCCAGGAAAATCTTTGCGATCGTCCGTTATTCACGGGTTATACCCGTGACGGCGGTTATGCGACGCATGTGATCGCCGATGCGCGGTACGTTTTTCCGTTACCGGAACGCGGCGACGATGTCGCCACGGCGCCGCTGTTGTGTGCGGGTTTGATCGGCTGGCGCTCCTTGCAAATCGCTGGCGATGGCAAAAAACTGGGGCTTTACGGGTTTGGCGCCGCTGCGCATATCATCGCCCAAGTAGCGCGCTGGCAGGGGCGCGACATATTCGCGTTCACCAGAACGGGTGACAGTGCCGGGCAAGCTTTCGCCAAAAAGCTTGGCGCCTGTTGGACCGGAAGTTCCGACGACACTCCACCCGAACCGCTCGATTGCGCCATCATTTACGCGCCAGTCGGCGCGCTTGTGCCGGCGGCTTTGCGCGCGGTGCGTAAAGGCGGCCGCGTGGTCTGCGCCGGAATCCACATGAGCGACATTCCAAGTTTCCCATACGAAATCCTTTGGCACGAGCGTGAGCTCAAATCGGTCGCCAATCTGACCCGACAAGACGGCGAGCACTTTTTCACGACCGTGCAAAAGGTGGGGATCAAGACGGAAACTACGGCTTATCCACTCACTCGTGCCAACGAGGCGCTCGCCGATTTGCGCGCCGGTCGGTTGCACGGTGCTGCAGTCTTAGTGCCGTAACGCGCGATTATGTGATTGCCCGACATAGTGTAGGATTAAATTCATATACTGCATGGGATTGATCCATCCCGTCTGCCAAATTTTCTGTGTAAGGCGGGAACGAACCCCGACCCGCGGCGTTTGCGTCGAGGCAAGGAAGGTCGAGGCCCGACACGTGAGGGGGATTCCACGTCGGTTCCGATATTTTGCGCCCCGGGTGTTGTGCCCGCGGGATGCTGCTGCATACCTAGGCGGCCTCACGAGGGTGCAGCAGCGCGAGACCGGCGGCCTAATCTCTGCCTTTTGCGCCCGCTTCTTCGCCATATTCCGGCTTACGCTTCGCGCCGTGTCCCTTACGCTGCGCCCTTTGCGGTGTCCGCCTATGTTGCCAATCATGAACCTTCGCGCACTCACCGGCATGATGTGCGGCGTTCTCCCTTCGCCTGCCTTTGGAGCAATCTATGCAGATCGCTGAAGACGTCGTTGGCGCAAAGGACGCCGAAGCCCCCGCCGCAACCGGCGAGCGCCACGTCAACGGCGACGATCCCGGCGCCCTGACCGAACACAGTCTGACCGAACTTCTCCACGCGCTGCAGGCGATGCGTGTGGGCGATTTTTCCGTGCGCATGGCCGGCGACCGCGTCGGTCTCATCGGCAAGGTCGCCGACACCTTTAACGACATCGTCGCCACCAACCAGCGAATGGCGCAGCAGCTCGAACGGGTCGGCCAAGTGGTCGGCCGCGAAGGCCGCACGCGCCAGCGCGTGCGCCTGGGTCTGTCCGACGGCGCCTGGGGCGAGATGGAATCAAGTGTCAACTCGCTGATCGACGATCTGTTGTGGCCGACAACGGAAGTGACCCGCGCCATTGCCGCGGTGGCGCAGGGCAATCTCTTGCAAACCGTGCAGCTCGACGTCGACGGACGGCCGCTCAAGGGCGAGTTCCTGCGTTCAGCCGAGATCGTCAACACGATGATCAAGCAGCTCAATGTGTTCACCTCGGAAGTCACGCGTGTGGCGCGCGAAGTCGGCACTGAGGGCAAGCTCGGCGGTCAGGCGCAGGTCGGCGGCGTCACCGGTGTGTGGAAGGAGTTGACCGAGAGCGTCAACTCGATGGCATCGAATCTTACGGCGCAAGTGCGCAACATTGCCGAAGTGACGATCGCGGTGGCGAACGGCGACTTGTCGAAAAAAATCACGGTCGACGTGCGTGGTGAAATCCTGCAGCTCAAGGAAGCCATCAATACGATGGTCGATCAGCTGCGCTCGTTCGCCTCGGAAGTCACGCGCGTGGCGCGTGAGGTCGGCACCGACGGCAAGCTCGGCGGCCAGGCGATCGTGCCGGGCGTCGCCGGCACCTGGAAGGACTTGACCGACTCAGTGAATGCGATGTGCGGCAACCTCACTGACCAGGTACGCAATATCGCGCATGTGACGACCGCAGTCGCCCGCGGCGACCTGTCGCGCAAAATCACGGTCGATGTCCGCGGCGAAATTCTCGAGCTCAAGGACACCATCAACACGATGGTGGACCAGCTGAACGCTTTTGCCTCCGAAGTGACGCGTGTGGCGCGCGAGGTCGGCACCGAAGGCAAGCTCGGCGGCCAAGCGCAAGTCCCCGGAGTCGGCGGCACTTGGAAGGATTTGACCGACAGCGTCAACTTCATGGCGTCGAACCTGACCGCGCAGGTCCGCAACATCGCCGAAGTGGCGACCGCGATTGCCGGCGGCGACCTCTCGAAAAAGATCACGGTGAACGTAAGCGGCGAAATCCTGCAGCTGAAGGAAACCATCAACACGATGGTGGACCAGCTCAACGCATTTGCTGGCGAGGTGACGCGCGTCGCGCGCGAGGTCGGCACCGAAGGCAAGCTCGGCGGACAAGCTAACGTGCTTGGCGTTGCCGGCACCTGGAAAGACTTGACCGATTCGGTCAACTCCATGGCGTCGAACTTGACCGCGCAGGTCCGCAACATTGCCGAAGTGTCGACCGCGATTGCGAACGGCGACCTGTCGAAGAAGATCACCGTCGACGTACGCGGCGAAATTCTCGAGCTAAAAGACACCATCAACACCATGGTGGACCAGCTCAATGCGTTTGCCGGCGAAGTGACGCGTGTCGCGCGCGAAGTCGGCACCGAAGGCAAGCTCGGTGGTCAGGCTCTGGTGCGCGGCGTTGCCGGCACCTGGAAGGATCTTACCGACAGCGTCAATTCAATGGCCTCGAACCTTACGGGGCAGGTGCGCAACATCGCCGAAGTCGCCACTGCAGTGGCGCGAGGCGACCTGTCGCGCAAGATCACGGTCGACGTGCGTGGTGAAATTCTCGAGCTGAAAGACACGCTCAACACCATGGTCGATCAGCTCAACGCCTTCGCCGCGGAAGTCACACGCGTGGCGCGCGAGGTCGGCACCGAGGGCAAGCTCGGCGGTCAGGCGCAGGTGCCTGGCGTCGCCGGTACCTGGAAGGACTTGACCGATAGCGTCAACTCCATGGCCGGCAATTTGACCGCTCAAGTGCGCAACATTGCCGAAGTCGCCACCGCGATTGCCGGCGGCGACCTGTCGCGCAAGATTACGGTCGACGTGCGCGGCGAGATCCTTCAGCTGAAGGAAACGCTAAACACGATGGTCGATCAGCTCAACCGCTTCGCCGGCGAGGTGACGCGTGTGGCGCGCGAAGTCGGCACCGAAGGCCGGCTCGGCGGGCAAGCCAACGTGCCTGGCGTCGCCGGCACTTGGAAGGATTTGACCGACAGCGTCAATTCGATGGCCGGCAACCTGACGGCGCAGGTCCGCAACATCGCCGAGGTGACGACAGCGGTGGCGCGCGGCGACCTGTCGCGCAAGATCACCGTCGACGTGAAAGGCGAAATTCTCGAACTGAAGAATACCATCAATACGATGGTGGACCAGCTGAACGCCTTTGCGTCCGAAGTGACGCGCGTTGCGCGCGAAGTCGGTACCGAAGGCAAGCTCGGCGGCCAGGCACAAGTGCTCGGCGTTGCCGGCACATGGAAAGACCTGACCGACAACGTCAACTTTATGGCCTCGAACCTGACCGCGCAGGTTCGCAACATCGCCGAAGTAGCGACGGCAATTGCCGGCGGCGATCTGTCGAAGAAGATTACCGTGGACGTACGCGGCGAAATGCTGCTGCTCAAGGACACGCTCAACACCATGGTCGAGCAGCTGCGCTCGTTCGCCGCCGAAGTGACGCGCGTTGCGCGCGAGGTCGGCACCGATGGTCGCCTCGGCGGCCAAGCTGTCGTGCCCGGCGTCGCCGGGACCTGGAAGGATTTGACCGATAACGTCAACCTCCTGGCGGCGAACCTCACCACGCAGGTCCGCAATATTGCCGAGGTGACGACCGCGGTGGCGCGCGGCGACCTGTCGCGCAAGATCACCGTCGACGTGAAGGGCGAAATTCTCGAACTGAAGAACACCATCAATACAATGGTGGATCAGCTCAACGGATTTGCTTCGGAGGTGACGCGTGTGGCACGCGAGGTCGGCACCGAGGGCTTGCTCGGCGGCCAGGCGCAAGTGCCTGGCGTCGCGGGCACTTGGAAAGACTTGACGGACACCGTGAACGTCATGGCCGCGAACCTCACCGAACAGGTGCGCGGCATCGTCAAGGTGGTGACCGCCGTCGCCAACGGCGACCTTAAGCAAAGCCTTACCGTGAAATCGAAGGGCGAGGTTGCGGCGCTGGCCGAAACCATCAACAACATGACCGACACGCTTGCCACCTTCGCTGATCAGGTGACCACGGTGGCGCGCGAAGTCGGCGTCGAGGGCCGGCTCGGCGGTCAAGCCAACGTGCCCGGCGCCGCCGGCACCTGGAAGGACCTTACCGGCAACGTCAATCTGCTTGCCGCGAATCTGACGACACAAGTGCGCGCGATCGCCGAGGTCGCGACTGCGGTGACCAAGGGCGACCTGACGCGTTCGATCCAAGTCGAGGCGCGCGGCGAGGTAGCTGAGCTAAAAGACAACATCAACACGATGATCGATAATTTGCGGCTCACCACCGACCGCAATACTGAACAAGATTGGTTGAAGACCAACCTCGCCAAGTTCACGAACATGCTGCAAGGTCAGCGCGATCTCACGACGGTCGGCCGGCTGCTACTCTCCGAGCTGACGCCGCTGGTCAACGCGCATCAGGGCGTGATCTATCAGATGCGCGGCGAAGAGGAGCACCATCTCCTTAAGCTGCTTGCGACCTATGCCGACGCCGGCATCAACGGCCATCCGCAAGCGTTACGCCTGGGCGAGGGCCTGATTGGCCAATGCGCGCTCGACAAGCATCGCATGCTCATCACCACGCCGACAGAAGCGACGCCGATTTCCTCAGCATTGTTGAAGGTGCCGCCGCGCAACCTCATCGTGCTGCCGGTTTTGTTCGAGAACCAGGTCAAAGCGGTGATCGAGCTTGCCTCGATTCACGAATTCACCGCTTTGCAGACCATGTTCTTGGAGCAACTCACCACCTCGATTGGCATCGTGCTCAATTCGATCGAGGCAACGATGCAAACCGAAGGCTTGTTGACGCAGTCGCAACAGCTTGCCGCGGAGTTGCAGGCGCAGCAAAAGGAATTGCAGCAGACAAACGAGCAGTTGGAGCAGAAGGCGCAACAGCTTGCCGAACGAAACGTCGAAGTCGAGCGTAAGAACCAGGAAATCGAACAAGCTCGACGCGCACTGGAGGAAAAGGCTACCGAGCTTGCGCTCACTTCGAAATACAAGTCGGAATTCCTCGCCAATATGTCGCATGAGCTGCGCACGCCGCTTAATTCCATCCTGATCCTAGGCCAGCAGCTTACCGACAACCCGGAAGGCAATTTGACGGCGAAGCAGGTCGAGTTTGCGCGTACGATACATGGCGCAGGCACAGACTTGCTTAACCTGATCAGTGACATTCTGGATCTATCGAAGATTGAATCCGGCACTGTCACCGTGGACGCCGAGGAAGTATTTTTCGCGAACTTGGTCGACATGGTGGCCCGGCCGTTCCGGCACGAAGCCGAAACGCGGCAATTGTCGTTTGAAGTCCATGTCGATCCAAATCTTGGGCGTAGCATCACTACCGACAGCAAACGGCTGCAGCAGGTGCTCAAGAATCTGCTGTCGAATGCCTTCAAGTTCACCGCGCAAGGCGGCGTACGCCTGAACGTGGCAGTGGCGCCTGGCGGGTGGAGCACGGATCATCCGATCTTGAGTCAGACGCCCGCGGTGGTTTCATTTGAAGTCACCGACACCGGAATTGGAATTCCGCTAGAGAAACAGAAGATCATTTTCGAGGCGTTCCAGCAGGCCGACGCATCGACCAGCCGGAAATATGGCGGCACCGGTCTCGGCCTTGCGATCAGCCGCGAATTGGCGACGCTACTCGGCGGCGAAATCCATTTGCGAAGCGCGCCGAGCGCGGGTTCGACATTCACGCTCTATTTGCCGATCAAATATGTCGGGCCGAACGCGACGCCGACCGGCATCACAACCGCCTTACCGCTATCGAGCTCCTCGTCGGGCGCGCATATCGCCAGCGACCGTCCGATCGAGTCGATCCCGGACGATCGGATGGATGTTCAGCCGGGGGATGCAATTCTCCTCATTGTCGAGGACGATCCGCATTACGCGCGGATTCTCGTCGATCTGGCACGCGACAAAGGCTTCAAAGCGCTCTTGGCGATGCGAGGCGACGATGCGCTCAACTTGGCTAAGCAGTATCAGCCGACGGCGGTTTCTCTCGATGTGTTCCTGCCGGATATTCTCGGATGGACCGTACTAAGCCAGCTCAAGCAGAATCCGCTCACCCGGCATATTCCGGTGCAGATCGTCTCGCTCGACGAGGATCGTCAGCATGGCTTGGCGCGCGGCGCATTTGCCTTCGTCAACAAGCCCACCACCCGCGAGGGCATCGAAGAGGCGCTGTCGCGTATTAAGGAATTCGCGGAACCGCGGCGGAAGCGATTGTTGGTCGTCGAGGACAATCAGGCCGAGCAGATGAGCATACGAGAACTGCTCGGTCACGACGATATCGAGATCGTCAATGCCGAAACCGGCGGCGAGGCTCTGAGCCGGCTGCGGCAGGAGTCCTGCGACTGCGTCGTGCTCGACCTTCGGCTGCCGGATATGTCCGGTTTTGAGGTACTAGAACGCATGCGCGCCGATACGACGCTTGCTGATGTTCCGGTGGTCGTGTTCACCGGACGAGAACTGTCGGTCGAGGAGGATGCTCAGCTCCACACGATGGCGCGCAGTATCGTCGTCAAGGGCGTTGAGTCGCCGGAGCGGCTACTCAATGAAACCGCGTTATTCCTGCATCGGGTCATCACCGATCTTCCGCCGGAAAAACAACAGATGTTGGAGCGGCTCAACTCTTCCGATGAGGACCTGATCGGCCGCACCGCGCTTCTGGTCGACGACGATCCGCGCAACATCTTTGCGCTGTCGAGCGCGCTGGAGCGCCGCGGCATGAATGTGTTGACTGCTACGACTGGCGCCGAAGCGATCGAGATCATTGAAGAAACTCCATCGCTAGCGATCGTACTGATGGACATCATGATGCCGGAAATGGACGGCTATCAGACCATTGAAATGATTCGCCGGAACCGGGAGTATCGCCGCTTGCCGATCATCGCTCTAACGGCAAAAGCGATGAAAGGCGATCGCGAGAAATGCCTGCAAGCCGGTGCTTCCGATTATCTCGCTAAGCCGGTTAATACCGAGCAGCTCCTCTCGGCGTTGCGAATGTGGTTGCATCGTTAAGGCGGTTGTCATGACCGACAAAGTCAACATTCTCCTGGTCGACGATCAGCCGGATAAGCTGCTCGCTTACGAGGTGATTCTCGGAGAGCTTGGCGAGAATCTCGTCAAGACTTCCTCCGGACGTGAGGCGCTGCAATTCCTTCTCAAGAATGACGTCGCCGTTGTCTTAATCGACGTCTGCATGCCGGAATTGGATGGTTTTCAGCTGGCCGCGATGATCCGCGAACATCCGCGCTTCCGCAAGACGGCGATTATATTCATTTCTGCCATTCACCTGACCGACGTCGATCGATTGCGTGGCTATGAGATGGGGGCGGTCGATTATGTCCCCGTACCGGTCGTGCCGGAAGTATTGCGCGCTAAGGTTCGGGTGTTCGCTGAGCTATTCCGAAAGACTCGCGAACTCGAGCGGATGAACTTGCAGCTCGAAGGGCATGTTGCGGAACGCACTGCGGACCTCGAAGCATCAAACACGCAGCTTAAGCAGGCTGAGCAGGGGCGGAGCCTGGCGCTTGCCGCGGGCCAGATGGGATCATGGGACTGGGACTTGGTGAGCAAGCATTGGCGCTGGGACGAAGGCCAACACCGTATTTTCGGGGTCGATCCGCAGAATTTCCAAATTACGGTGGAAAACATTCGCGCGCTGATCCACCCGGAAGATTGGGTGTCACTCGTTGAGATTGCTCGCGGTATGTCGCAGGGCGCACGCACGCAACAGACGGAGTTTCGCGTCGTACGGCCTAACGGCGAGATCCGCTGGTGCATCGGAACCGCGGCCGCCAGTCTGGATGACTCGGGCAATGTCGTCCGCATCAACGGCGTCACGATCGATAACACCGACCGCAAAGAGGCGGACGAACGCCAGGTCCTGCTAGCGCGAGAGGTTGACCATCGCGCGCGGAACGCGCTCGCGGTTATTCAATCCATCATCAGGCTGACCCGCGCGAAAAGCGTCGACGAGTATGTGCAAGCAATCGAAGGTCGCATCAAAGCGCTGGCGCGCGCGCATACGCTTCTTTCCGATTCACGCTGGCGCGGCGCCGATCTTGGCACGCTGGTCGGAGAAGAAATGGCGCCATATCGGGCCGGCGATAAAGTTCAATGCGGTGGCCCCGACATTTCGTTGCAGCCCGCGACCGCGCAGGGACTTGCCCTAGCACTCCACGAACTCGCCACCAATGCAGCCAAACACGGCGCATTGTCGTCGTCATCCGGCAAGGTCAGCCTCGAATGGGGCTTGGACTCCGATGCGCTGATATTGCGTTGGATCGAAAACGGCGGGCCTGCCGTTGCTGTACCGTCGTCGCGCAGCTTCGGCCTGAAGGTTATCGTCGCCAGCATCGAGCAGCAATTGGGCGGGAAGGCTGCGTTCGAGTGGAATGCCGGCGGCTTGCGTTGCGTGTTCGCAATACCGCGGACCGAGCTGGCCAAGTCGCGCGTCCTCAATCCGTCGCTGATTACAAACGGCGGCAACGGCGCGGTGGTCGACCTTAAGCGCAAGGATAAACCGCGCGTACTGCTGGTCGAAGATGAGGCGCTCGTCGCGATGATGATCCAGGACACCTTGGCCGAATTCGGCTTTCAGGTGATCGGTCCATTGAGCACCGCATCCGAGGCTCTGGTCGCGGCGCGCGAAAGTCATTTCGACGCCGCCGTCCTTGACATCAATCTCGGCGATGGCCTGGTTTACACCGTAGCTGAGATCTTGGGCGTGCGCGGTGTTCCGTTCGTATTTGTGACGGGGTACGACGTCGACAGCATCGATCCGCGGTTCAGCGACATTCCGACTCTGCAAAAACCGATCGAGCGGGATGTGCTGCAAAAGATTTTCATGTCGAGCATCCCCGATCGCGCCGCCGTCGCCTAACACGGCGCCTCCGGCAGAACGCAGCATTGGAACTTTGCGTCTGACATCTGGGTTGCCGGAAGGCACGCCAGCCGCAAAGCCTCTATACGCGGCGCGCAACGTATGATTGTCCCTCATGAATTTTCTCGGCCCGGGCGTCCCTATGCAATTGTCCTGTCATGACTGCGCCTTGCGCGCCTGCGGACTATTCAAGCCGGTAAGTCCGGAAGAACTCAGCTCCATCAACCAGATCAAGCGCGAACATTTACTGATGCCGGCCGGCGCAGAAATCATTCGCGCCGGTGACGCTACGCCGGAGCTTTTCACGCTTTACTCCGGCTGGGCATTCCGATTCAAAACCCTACCTGACGGCCGCCGGCAGATCTTAAACTTTCTTTTGCCCGGTGATTTACTCGGGCTGCAAGCGGCCATGTTCGATACCGCGCTGCACGGTATAGAGGCTCTCACTGAAGTGCAGCTCTGCGCACTCCCGCGCCGTAAAGTGTGGTCCCTATTTGGACAAATGCCGGCTCTCGCATTCGATGTCGCGTGGCTTGGCTCGCGCGAGGAAAGCATCGTCGACGAGAATCTCACCAGCGCCGGACGCCGCTCAGCGCCGGAACGGGTAGCGGCCTTGATCGTAGCGCTTTACAAGCGCGCCAGAGCTTTGGGGCTGGTCGCCGGGCAGACGTTTGCTTTTCCCTTGACGCAACAGCACGTCGCCGACGCACTTGGCCTATCGCTCGTCCACACCAACAAGACCTTGGCGCGGTTGCGGCGGATGGGAATGTTCACGCGCGTCAACGGCATGTTGACGCTTACTAATCCGCGCGTGCTGGAGCGGGTAGGACAATATTTCGACGAAGAGATAGCTCTGCGTCCGTTGATCTGACCGATATCGTCGCGGATCAAGAGCCATGTGATCAACGATAATGGAAAAGCCCCGGCCAACCGGGGCTTTTCCGGAGCGATCGCGCGCTCCCGCGTCAGGATCGACTGAATAGCGCAGCACGATGTGCAAGCAAAGCGTATCTGTTGGCTATCAGGGACCCAGCACTCTGATCGGTATTTGCCTCGTAATTACCGCTCGCGCTCGCTTCAGCGCCGCGCAAACTCCTGTTTGTCTTGTAGCTTCAAACGTTCGAAGCCGGACTTTGGTCCCACCCCAATAAATTTTTTTCTTCTCGGGCCCGCTGAGCGTCTGCGAAAATAGACCTAGATCGGTAGGTGAAGGGGAGACAGCTGTAGTGTGAACTATGCGGAAAGTAGGCTCTCGATCCGGATCGGCAGTTGGCGAATGCGTTTGCCAGTCGCCTGATATACGGCGTTGGCGATCGCAGCCGCCGTGCCGACATTAGCGAGTTCACCCAAACCCTTCACGCCGGCCGGATTCACGTCATGATCGATCTCGGAAACGAGTATTACCTCAACCTGTTTGACGTCGGCGTTCACCGGCACCAGGTAGTCGGCCAGATTGTCATTAACATACCGCGCTCGTTTGACGTCGATTTCGGTCGCCTCATGGAGTGCCGAACTGATACCCCAGATCATCCCGCCCATGACCTGGCTGCGAACAGTTCGGGTATTCATAAGCCGGCCGGCGGCAAAGGCACCGACGATCCGCGGCACGCGAATTTCGCAGGTTGAAGCATGGACCCGAACTTCGACAAACTCCGCGCCCATCGCGTACATGATCTTTTCGCCGTGCGATCCGCCGGTCGAGGTATATGTTCCTGCATAGAGGCTGGACATGGCTTTCGGCTCGAGGCCCGGTGGGATGAATTCGGCATATTCTTCGATCGAACTCACGCCCAGGTGCTTGAACACGTCTTCAATTTTTTCCCCAGCGCCATCTGCGGCGACGACCTTGCCGTCGTTCAGTGTCAGAGCGTCGGCGCTGCGGCCCGCGAGCGGGCCTTCCTGGGCGGCGACTGCGGCATTGAACAGCTTGCTACGAATTGCATCACAGGTTTTCAGCACGGCGCTGCATGTGCTCGCCGTCGTGTTCGACCCGCCGGCGACAGGGGCGGGAGGAAAGCGTGAGTCGCCGACTTCGACCCTGACTGAACCGAGATTGACACCGAGCCGTTCTGCCGCCACCTGAGCGAGAACCGTGTAGACGCCATTGCCGATTTCATGGGCGGCGGTCTGCACGCGGACGTCACCATTTGGCATCAAGCGCACCCGTGCAGCAGCGGGGCCGACATGCGTTGGGTAGAGCGCGGTCGCGCAGCCGAAGCCAATCAGCCAATCACCATCGCGCATAGACCGCGGCTGTGGCTTGCGACTTTGCCAGCCGAAGGCCGCTGCCGCCTGGTCATAGCACTGCATCAAGGAGCGGCTCGAATACGGCTTGCCGCCGATGGGACTGGTCATCGTGTCATTGACACGACGGAATTCAATCGGATCCATGCCGAGCTTAATCGCCATTTCGTCCATGGCGCTTTCCAACGCGTACACGTATGGCACGACCGGCGGCGAACGCATGTAGCCCGGCGTATTGCGGTCCGCATGCACGAGATTCACCTTCGTGGTCACCGCACCATAGGCATAAAGCTGTGCAGTATCTTCCACGCCAGCCACGACGTAGGGGTCTGGACGCGAACTGATTTCCCAGCCTTCGTGGAAATAACCGATAAGCTTGCCGTCGCGCCGCGCGCCCAGGCGGATGTGGTGCCGCGTCTCGGCGCGGTAAGTGGCGATAGTGAAGCCTTGAGCGCGGGTAGGCACGAGCTTGACCGGCCGATTTAGCCGTTTGGCGGCAAGCGCGATCATCGCGGTTCGCGGCGTCATCGCGCCCTTGGAGCCGAACGCGCCGCCGGCATAATGCGAGACGGTCCGCACTTTCTCGGGCTCGATACCAAGCCGCTCGGCGACACTGTTTTTCAATCCATAAACGAACTGACTCGGTTCATAGATGGTTAGCTGATCATCGGTCCAGGCGCAGGTGGTCGTGAACAGTTCGATTGCATTGTGGTGCTGTGTCGGCGTGCCATATTCGGCGTCAAGCACCACATCCGCGCCGGCAATTGCGCTCGCAGCATCGCCGGCCTGTGGCACATGTCTGTGCGCTTTCGATTCCTTGGTTGCGTCGGCCTCGTTTAGGCCCGGCGCGCCGAATGTGGCCGAAGGCGTCTCTTCGCGATAACTCGCTTTGACGCGCCGCGCCGCTTCACGCGCAGCCTCGAACGTATCACCCACGACAATCGCGATAATCTGGCCGGCGTGAAGGACTTCCGGACCAAGATTCTGGATCGATGTCGAGCAGCGCGCGCCGAATTCCACGGTCTTGAGCTCGGACATGTCCTCGGCGGTGAAGATATCGAGGATACCCGGTACGGCACGTGCGTCCTCAAGTTCGAGCGAGGTTAGGGTGCCCTTAGCGATCGCGCTGGTCACCAGCATCGCGTAGGCGGGATTGGTGACCGGAGTATCGGCCGGGTAGCGGGCTTGTCCGGTGACTTTCAGCCGCGCGTCGTAGCGCGGCGCTGGCGCTCCCATATTTTCCTTCGGCTGCGGTGCTGCAGCGTTCGCCATCACTTGATCTCCATCATCAAATTTCCAGCGCTGCCGCCTGTTGCAGGGCGCGGCCCAAGGTGCGCTTGCCAAGTTCGATCTTGAAGTCGTTGTAGCCATAACCTTTGGCGTCGGCGAAAGCGGCGCTTGCCGCTGCAGTAGCGTTTTGCTCGTTGACGGACTTACCGCGTAGCAATGCTTCGGCGTCGGTCGCCCGCCAGGGCACGGTCGCCAACCCGCCCAGCGCGATGCGTGCAGTGCGCACAATGCCGTCCTGTTGATCGAGCGCTACCGCCGCCGAAGCGAGCGCAAACTCGTAGGACTGCCGATCCCGCACTTTCAGATAAAGCGAACGCCGGGTCCATGGCGCGGCAGGGATCAGAAACGACGTGATGATCTCGCCCGGCCGTAAACTCGTTTCCTGATCCGGCGTGTCGCCCGGTTTGCGGTGAAGGTTGGCAAACAGGATGGTTCGGCTGCCGCTGCGGCCAGCGATCTCCACCGCCGCTTCGAGTGCGATTAGCGCCTGAGCGAAATCGCCGGGATAGGTGGCAATGCATTGATCGCTACCGCCGAGCACCGCGTGCGGGCGGTTGAAGCCGGTTAGCGCCGCGCAGCCGGATCCGGGATTGCGTTTGTTGCATTCAGAATAGGAAACGTCGCGGAAGTAGGTGCAACGCGTGCGCTGCAAGACATTGCCACCGAGGCTTGCCATGTTGCGCAGCTGCTGGCTGGCCGCCTGAGAAAGCGACTGCGCGACTACTGGATATTGCGATTTGACGCCGGGGTGATCGGCCGCTTCGGCCATCCGGACCAACGCACCAAGCCGCAAGCCGCGCTGACTGAGTTCAATTCGTCCGTGACCTGTCTCAGTGAGCGGATTGATGTCGATTATCACATCCGGTTGCGCGACATCGAGCTTCATAAGATCGGTCAAAGTCGTGCCGCCGGCGAGATACTCGACTTTATTTCGGCTGCGGGCGCTTGCTGGATTGGCGGCGGCGGCAAGCTGCGCAGCTTCGTTCGGTTCACGCGCGCGCTGATAGAGAAAAGTGCGCATGGTTATTGTGTGCTCGCGGTTTTCATCTGCGCTCTTGCCTGCTTCACCGCATCGACAATATTCGGATAGGCGGCACAGCGGCAGAGATTGCCACTCATATATTCCCTGATGTCGGCATCGTTCTCGGCATGACCTTCGTTCACGCAGCCGATCGCCGACATGATCTGGCCGGGCGTGCAATAGCCGCACTGGAACGCGTCGTGATCGATGAAGGCTTGCTGCATCGGATGCAGTTCGCCCTCATTGGCGAGACCTTCGATCGTCGTCACGTTGCGTCCCTGCGTAACGATGGCAAGCGTGAGACACGACAAGACGCGCCGTCCATCGATCAGGACGGTACAGGCACCGCATTGGCCGTGATCGCAGCCCTTCTTTGTACCGGTCAGTCCCAACCGCTCGCGCAGCAAATCCAGTAGCGACGTTCTTATGTCCACTGCGACATTGTGCGCGCGATCATTAATGGTGAGAGCAATATCGACCGGTTTACCCGAACTGGTGGACGGCGCAACGCGCCGCGCTTCGGTTTGCGCGGCTCGTGCAATCACGGGCGCGGCAGCACTCGAAACGGTTCCCATCAAGACCGATCTGCGATCGGGACCGCTTTGCGGCATAATTGTACCGGAACTTTGATCGCGCCTGGTCATGGTCAGCCCATTTTGTGGGCGCTAAGCACGTCGAAATGCTCGCGTGGCGATCATTCGTGCTAACCAAGGCCTTGCGTCGTTGTTCCGGCATTCCTTACCATCGCAGTTGTCATTCCTTACCCAGCGCGTTTGTCCGATAGGGAACCAACAGTAGGCGATTGTCCTCCCGCGGAAATCCTTCCGCGAAGGAGAATTGCTCCATGGATAACGAAAAAATGGGTGGGCAGCAGCAAGGCGGCCAGCAGGGCGGTCAACAGGGCGGTCAGCAGAAACCGGGTCAGGAGAAACCAGGTCAGCAAACTCAGACACCAGGACGCCAAGGCGGTCAGCAAGGCGGTGGTGGCCAACAAGGTGGACAACAAGGCGGTCAGCAGGGCCCACAAAATCGTTAGACTGTCGTTCGTACTTTCGCAAAAAAAAATCCCCCGGTGCCTCGCCGGGGGATTTTTTACTGTGTCGCTTGCTAGTCGCTCGCTTAGTCGTCTCGTGTGTTCAATAATACCGAGACAGATAGCCGTTGAATGTAATTGCGTTCCACATCAAAAAAGCGGGCCTGGGTCGGAACCCCGACACAGGCCCGCCGCGCAATTCATTCCGGCCGATTAAGCGGGGATGATTGCAACGATTTCCAGCGTGCGCGGGTCGACGATCACGATCTCATCGCCGACGAGGAAGTAATCGTATCCGCGGTATTCAGGAACGATGCGCACGATGTCTCCAGGCAGCACCGCAACGTGTACGCTCCGCGGGACTCTGGTTCCCACCGAGACGCTGAAGTTGGCGTTACTGCCAAGCCGTGGTCCGCGCTCGCGGCCGATGATTGTTTTGATCTGCGAGCGCTGATCTTCCGACAGCTGCACCGAGCCACGTGTTCCGCGGTTCTCGACGCTGGTGCTGGTGTTCACGCCAGACCGGGTCGATTCCGCCGTACCGCGTTCGGTTGTGCCACGCTGCTCCTGGGCGCCCTTCAGATTGGTGCCACGTTCCTCTTGTGCACCCTTCTGGTTCTTTTGCAGGCCGCGCTCCTCTTGCGCACCCTTCAGGTTCTTTTGCTGTCCGCGTTCCTCCTGCGCCCCCTTTTGCTGCATGCCGCCCTTTTCTTCTTGCGCGCCACGCGTCATGCCCTTTTGGTCCTCACGGCCTTGGCCGAGCCGCTCGTTATCCTTGCCGCTCTTCTCCGGACCTTGGGCCGATTGACCGCTCGATGGCTTGCTCGACTGGGTGCTCGACGGGTTGAGCGTCTTGCTGCCGGACTGCGTCCCGCTCATGCTGCCGCCACTCTTCTCCTGTGTCGCGGACGGCGATTTATTAGAATCGCCCATCTGCGATTGGGCGGCGGCGACTCCGCCGAACCCGACTACCGCCGCTACGGCGACCGTAGCCAATAGCTTCTTTTTCATTTCGCTCTCCTCTGTTCTCCCGCAAAGCCAAGCCGCCGCCTTTCGCATCAGCGAAATGCCGGTTCTCGACCTAGCCATGTGCTCTCCGGCCCAACGCGGCTGCGACAATCGCGTTCCGGAAAGTTCCGTGAAGAATGGGCAACGTTCCGGGAACTGATCGGGGAACCTCGCGCCCGGCGGTTAGTTAGTCGTGCTCCCTTGCGCGCATGGATTTGGAGGCATCGAAATGGATTGGAATCGGATCGAAGGAAACTGGAAAGAAGTTAAAGGCAAAGTCAAAGAAAAGTGGGGTCAACTCACCGACGACGATCTGTCGAAGATCAATGGCCGTCGCGATCAACTGGAAGGCAAAATCCAACAACGCTACGGCTTGGCCAAGGATCTGGTGCGAAAAGACGTGGGCGATTGGCTGAACGCTCAGCCATAGCGCCGAATGGCTTGGCGCGCGCCGAACTCAAGCGCCCACAACAGGAGGCGATCATGAGCTCTTCAGACCGCCCAGAGCCGCGCCCCGTCGTGCCGGCACGGCAGGCCCGTCAGGGTGTAACAGGACATAACGTCCGCTATGTCCTCGGTTTCAGCATCGCCGCGATCATCGTCGTATTTGGAATAATTTGGCTGATTTATTTCACGTGAGTCTTCGTCGAGCACGGACCAATCGTCGCGTTTGTTGTTGGAACTTGGAACTGTCGAATGAGCGCCGGAACGGTGCTCGGATAGGGGCGTTGGCAAAAAGTATCGGGCGGGCATGCACCCGCCACCCCCACAAACCATCAAGAATAGGAAAGTGACAGCCATGGGCCTGTTTTCGAAGGACATCAAGAACATGGACGATCTGTTCGTGCATACGCTGCGCGACATCTACTATGCCGAGAAGCAGATCGTGAAATCGCTGCCGGAAATGATCGAAAAAGCGAATAATCCACAGCTCAAGCAGGGATTTCAAACCCATCTTCGCGAAAGCGAAAATCACGTTAAGCGGCTGGATCAGGTCTTCAATCTGCTTGGCAAGAAAGCTCAGGGCGTCGACTGTCCCGCAATCGACGGCATCATCGAAGAGGCCGAGGAGGTTGCCGGCGAAGTTCAGAACAAATCCGTTCTCGATGCAGCCCTGATTGCTGCGGCGCAAGCGGTCGAGCATTATGAAATGACGCGTTATGGAACGCTCGTTGCTTGGGCCAAGCAGCTGGGCCGCAACGATGCCGCGACGCTTCTCAACCAGACTCTGGACGAGGAGAAGGCAACCGACAAGAAACTGACCGAAATGGCGGAAAGCCAGATCAACCGTAAGGCCGCCTAGCGCGGCCTCGAAGAAGAGCGGCGCGGACCGGGGAAAATCCGGGTGAGCAGGCGACATAGATTGGGTGGCGCCAGCTGGCGCTGCCCTCTTATTTTTTGCTTGAGGCGGTCCGAATTCCCTGTTTTGTTGCGCCCGCACGTGACTGGGGTGGGTGAGGGCAATGGTCAAAAGCAAAAGCTCGAATACCAAAATTAGTCGAGGCAACAGGATCGGTAAGCAGGCGGCTCACAGAGCCATCAAAGAGCAGCTGATTATGGCCGGGAAAGTGCTAGTCGCCGAAGGCCAGGACGATTTTACCCGCGGTCATATTTCGTTTCGTCTTCCGGATAATCCGAACCTGTTTTTCATGAAAGCGCACAGCATCGGGCTCGATGAGATCACGATGCAGAATATCCTCACCATTGACCTAGACGGCAATGTGGTTGCCGGTAGCGCGCGCCGACACAGCGAGGTCTATATCCATTCGGAAATTTTCAAGGCACGGCGGGACGTCAATTGTGTGATCCACACCCACCCGACTTATTCAATCGCACTATCCGCAACCGGACGAACGCTTAAGTGCTATAGCCAGCCGGGCGCACTATTTTATGATGGGCTCGGCACCTATACCGATACGATCAATCTTATCCGCACGCATGCGATGGGCGCAGGAGTAGCGCGGGCGCTTGGTCAAGGTCGCGCGGTGCTGTTGAAAAACCACGGCGTGGTCGTCACCGGGGCCACGATCGCGGAAGCCGTGATCGGCACGATCATGCTGGAGAATGGCGCGATGGTGCAATTGCTGGTCGAGGCGGCGGGTGATCCCGCGCCGGAATTTTCGCGTGCCGACATCGAGAAACTGAAGGTGGATATCACTCAGCCTGAGCAATTCACCATAAACTTCGATTACCTCGTGCGCCGCCTGAAGCGGCGCCGCTAGCACACCGTCGGGCGCGGGGATGACGCCAAGGCCCCATCAAATAGACCGGCGCGAGGTCAACCCAGCGCTCGGTTCGCGCAAGCTCAAGCTCGGCACGTTCCAGACCAATCTCGACTCCGGCTGCGTGATGTCGGACCTCGATGGCCGGTTGGAAATCACCTGGCCGAACACGGTGACGCTGGCTCAGCTCGCCGACGAGATGGAATTCGAAGCGCTGGTGCCCGTGGCGCGCTGGCGCGGCTTCGGTGGCGCGACCGATCCACAAGGCCCGGGCTTCGAGACGTTCACCTGGGCAGCGGGTATTGCCGCGGCGACACGGCATTCCGGCGTAATCTCGACCTCGCATGTCGCGCTCAATCACCCGCTTGTCGCCGCCAAGCAATCGACCGTCATCGACCACATCTCAAATGGCCGCTACACGCTCAATGTCGTCAACGGCTGGAATTTTCCGGAAATGGAAATGTTCGGTGTCTCGCTGCTTGAGCACGAGGACCGTTACGCCTGCGCCGAGGAATGGGTGACGATCGTCAAGCGGCTGTGGCAGGACGACGAGAAGTTCGACTTCGAGGGCAAGTTCTATCGCATCAAGGGCGGTTACTTGCAGCCGAAACCGATCCAGCAGCCGCATCCGGTCATCATGAATGCCGGCTCGTCGGAGCGCGGACGTCGTTTCGCCTGCCAGCACTGCGATCTCGTCTTTACCAATATCCGCTCTCACGACATCGCGACCAATACGGCGCATGTCGCGGCCTACCATAAGATGGCGAGGGAAACTTATGGTCGCGAGGTGCGGGTGTGGAGCAACGCCACGATCGTGCAAGCTGAGACCGAGAAGGAGGCGCGTGACTTCTATCATTATTATGTACACGAAAAGGGTGACTGGATTGCCGCCCGCAATGTCATCGATACGATGGCCGCGGAGATCAACCAGCGCGACTATCCGCAAGAGCGCCGCAACGCCATGGCAGATGATGATTGCCGGCTGGGGCGGCTTCCCGCTCATCGGCACCAGAGAACAGATCGTCGACGGGCTCGCCACATTGTCCAAGATTGGGCTCGATGGCGTGCTGCTGTCCTGGCCGCGCTACATCGAAGGGATGCGCGAAATCCGCGACGTGACTTATCCGTTGCTACAGCAGTCGGGGCTGCGGGATCAAGCGGCCGTGTAAGTGGACATTATGAACACCGTCGATTCCGGCTTGGCACCTGAGTTGGCGATGCACTCTCGCTTGTGTCAAATATAGTGATTATCATGACCGACCGCTGCGCTACGCCAGCACATCAACCAGCAAGCCGTCAGCAACCGATTTAGGTGAACCGATGCCACGCATGAAGGGCGCCGAGCTGATAACCGAATACCTGATCGCCAACGCTATTCCTTACGTGTTCGGCATTTGCGGTCACGGCAATGTCGGCATGCTCGATCCGCTCTATCAGGCGCGCGACCGCATCAAGCTTATTTCGCCGCGTCACGAGCAAGTCGCCGCGCACATGGCCGACGCTTATTTTCGTGTCCGTCACGAGCCGGTCGCAACACTGACGTCGTGCGGGCCAGGTTCATGCAACATCATCATGCCGCTCGCCTGCGCACTGAGCGATTCTTCGGCCCTCTTGGCCATCACTGCTAACGTGCCGACCTCTCAATTCAACCGCAGTCCGTTTCAGGAAATCAATCGCCACTATCAGGCTGACTTCGTCAATATCGTGCGGCCGGTGGTCAAGCGCAGCTTTCAACCGACCCGAGTCGATATGCTGCCGCTTGCATTGCGGCAGGCGATGACGGCGATGCTCACGGGCCGGCCGGGACCGGTAAACCTCGACGTGCCCTTCAACGTCTTCCAGGAAGAAGATGAAGTGGAAGTGCCGGCGGCGGCGCCGCCGCTCAATGCGCAACGAAGCGGCGCCTCGCCTGAGGAGGTTTCACGGGCGCTCGCCATGATCCTTGCAGCCCGACGTCCAGTGATCTTCATCGGTCACGGCGTAACGCTGTCAGAAGCAAGTCGTGAATTGACCGAGTTTACCAAGACCCTCGGTATCCCGGTGATTTCCTCGCCGAACGGCATGGGCTGCATCGACATGGCAGACCCGCTGTCGCTCGGCTTTATCGGCCGCAACGGCGCCTTTCCAGCCAATGAGGCCGGACGCCGCGCTGACCTTGTGATTGCAATCGGGGCGCGGTTCGACGATCGCTCGGCCTCGTCATGGCTGCCTGGCTATTCCTGGAATTTTCCAAACACCAAGCTCATCCATGTCGACATCGATCCGACCGAACTCGGGCGCAATTATCCGCCAGACCTTGCGCTGGTGGCCGACGCACGCACGTTCTTGCGGCAGCTGCTTACCGAACTTGAACAGCACGGTACGGATCGTGCCACGCGGTCTGCAACCAAGCCATGGCTCGCTGAGATCGCCGAATGGCGCGCGACCTGGGACGAATTCGTCCAGCCAAATTTCGCATTGCATTCCAGTCCGATGCGCCCCGAGCGCGTGGTGGCGGATTGCCAGTCGGTCATCCCGCCGGATGGGATCATTTGCTGCGATGTCGGCGTCAGCCACAATTGGTACATGCAATTTTGGAAGGCGCACCGACCGCAAACGATGCTCAATTCCTGGGGCTTTTCCGGCATGGGATTCGGCGCCGCCGGCGCATTGGGTGCAAAGCTTGCGGCGCCGGATCGGCCGGTTGTGGCGGTAACCGGCGACGGCTGCTTCACCATGGTTCCCCATGTGCTCTGCACCGCGGTCGAATACAACATTCCGGTCGTGTGGGTGATATGGAACAATTTCGGCTGGGTTTCGATACGCGATATTCAACTGGGAATGTTTGACGGCCGCGAACACGGCACCATGTTCCATCAGGGCGCGAACAAGAAACCGTACAATCCCGATTTCGCGGCTTGGGCGAAGGCCAGCGGTGTGGATGCGCTTACGGTCAGTAAGTCGGAGGATTTTGCGGGCGCCCTTGAACACGCCATCCGGGCGAACAAGCCATTCGTGCTTGACGTGCATGTCGATGCCGAAGTGCGGCCGCCCTCGACTGGCGCATGGCAGTTGCCGCCGACGCCACATAAAGAGCCGGTGTTCGGCAGCCGCTTCATTCCCGATGCGGCGCCGGTGAAATAAAATACGAAATTGCAACTATGCGGTCAGCAACCGCGAGCAACGAAAACCTGAAATCAGCGGTAGCGCGGCGCGAACGAATATAACCCTGCGCCGTCGGAGTACGGTTCCGCATAACCAAACGCCAATGAGTTCCCGCCCTGCTCGCGCTGCTGCTGCAGGCGCGCCAACATGGCTTGCTTGCGTTCGCGCAGGAGTTTGGCGCGTGCAAGCTTCTTGGCGTTTTCCCGTGCTTCCGCCTCAGCAGCTTTCCGCGCCTCCTCAGCCCTTTGCGCCTCTTTGGCCTTTTCCGCTTCCGCAAGCGCATCGCGGTTGACGTTCACGACCTCCGCGACCGCGGGATAGCGCAGACGGCTTGAGCGCAGTTGCGAATCGCCGAAGCCGACGAGGACCGTCATCGCCACCGCAAAAGCGGTCACCATCGAGAAAAAATACGCAAGGAGAGAGAACACCATCAGGGCCGCTCCGAGCAGAACCATACTCCAGTGCGTTGAAATGAGGTCGCCTGGAACGCTGAAAGCACTTCACGAACCGGAGGCTGCCTTTTGCCTCGGCGCCCGACCTGGCGAGCGAGCGTTGAATTAACGCCTTACGTGGCGCGCGGTTCCGTTAGTATCGGTTTCGTTCTCCTCGCTCCGGCGGCCGCGTGCCGAACGCCATGATTTGTCTCGCCGGACCCTACGAATTGATGCCGTTGCGCGACGAAAAACCCAAAGTGATTTTCGGCGGTACTGATCGGCCCGAGACGCAACCGATCTTCCATGTTTCGCCCGGCGCCGCCGGCCTTGTTGATGCCCGGCGGCCGCGACCGGCTGGTGGAGCCCGGCAATTCCACGCGGCTCGCCGCCCGTCTGGTTGCCGCCGGCAATGCCGCAACAGTGCTGACCTATCGCCGCGTCGGGCATTTCATCATCATGGCGGCGGTTGCCCCATTTCTGAGATTTTCTTGTGCCGGTGCTACGTGACGTCGATGCGTTTATCGGCGAAACATTGCGAAAGCCTCGCCAGACTATCCGACACCTGTGCAGGAAACGACCGCCGCTTTCGAGATCGCCGGCGGCTAGTGCGGTGGATTTGAAGTTCCTACACTTCAGTCGGAAGCTCTTATAGGAACTTCAAATCCAAAAACCGCACTAGAATTGCATACTTGCTAGTGTCCCTTTTGATTCCGAAGTTCGCATGAAGGCGTGTCGATAAAGCATGCAAACTTCGGAATCGGGACACTAGTCAAGCTTTCGCCGCAATATGTTGCGGCGCACTCCTGCACTCTTGCGCACGACGGTCGATCGGTAAAAGCTAACGATGCGGCGAGGCGGGCACGATCTGCCCGCCATCGGTTGGGGCCGTACACGATCTGCCCGCCATCGGTTGGGGCCGTCGCGCACGAAAGAAAACGAAAAAGCAAACGCGTATCTGGGAGGACGTTCATGCCAATGACGCTCCAACAGCCAAAGCCTCATGATCCGCCGGAAAGCGAGAGCAGAGCGAACGATCTTGTCAAACGCATTCGCAAGCTGCGCTGGATGGGAATGGAAGAGGAGGCAGGGCGCCTGCAGGCCGAATTGACCCGGCGCTGCGCTGCCGCCGATAGCGTAATCGCCACGCCGCGGGACACCGATTGAAGTCGCCACCAGTTCGAAGCGGCCGCGGACGAGATTTAAGGGAGGGAACGCGATGGAAGTCGTCATAGCACTGGCAGTCCTGTTCTCGATCTGGGTGTTGGTGATCTGGGGCTCGAGTTATTTCAACAAAAATGTCGTGTAGGGCGAAATCGTTGAAGCGCCCATTGTTATTCGCTTGTCCCCGCGAAGGCGGGGATCCAGAAAACCGATAGACCAATTAAGTTTTAGCTGGCTTCCCGCTTCCGCGGGAATGAGTAGCACAGCTGCTGCTCATCGCACCGCGCCGACCAGCGCCATCGAGATCGCCGGCACGTAGGTAATCACCAACAGCGCCAAGAAATTAACCGCGATGAACGGCATCACGCCGCGATAGATCGTGCCCATGGGCACGGTGAAGATGGCGCGGGCGGCGAACAAGTTCAGTCCAAACGGTGGCATATAGAGCCCGATGCTCAAATTCACCGCCATGATGATGCCGAAGTGCAGCGCATTGACGCCGGCGGCTTCGACCACCGGAAGAAGTAGCGGCGTGAGAATGAGGATCGCGGCCGGCGGTTCAAGAAAGCTGCCGGCCAGCAATAATCCGACATTGACGAACAACAGCGTTTGCCAGTGCGGCAAGTGGAGCGCGCTGACCGCATTGATCAGCTTCTGCGGAATGCCGCTTGTGGTCATCAGCCATGAATAAATGCCGGCGCCGGTGACGATGATCAGAATTTGCGAAATCAGTACCACCGAACTGACGATGATGCGCCACAGTTCGGTCAGGTCTACTTCGCGATAGATAAACATCGCGACAAACAGCGAATAAACTACGGCGACGCCGGCGGCTTCGGTCGGCGTGAACACGCCGCCATAGATGCCGCCGAAGATCACGACGATCGTGCCGATCGCCCAGCTCGCTTCCTTGGTGGAAGTCCAGATATTCTTCCAGCGCGCCGGCGAGGACAGCGGCACCATCTTGATGCGCGCATAGATCAGCACATAAACGGCGTCGACGACGCCAATCAAAACGCTCGGCAATATGCCAGCGGTAAACAGTTTAATCGCCGAAACTTGCGCCGTCATCGCGTAAAGGATCATCGAGATCGACGGTGGGATGATCACGGCAACTGCGCCGGATGAGGTAATCAGACTGACGGCGAAGCGCTCGGAGTAACCGTGCTTGGTCAACGATGGAAACAACAAACGGCCGATGGCGACGACCGTGCCGACCGAGGTATGCGCCATCGCGCCGAACAATTCCGATGAGGCGACGGTCGTCACTGCGAGCGAGCCGCGCACGCCGCCGATGATCGAAACAACCCAGGTAACGACGCGATTGGCGATGCCGCCGCGGCCCATAATCTCGCCGGCGAGAACGAAGAACGGCACGGCAAGCAATGGAAAGTTGTCCAGGCTGCCGAACATGTAGGTCTGAATCGCCTGCAACGGCACATGCGCGACGGTGACGATCGCGGCCAATGAGGTGAGAATCAGGACGACGAAGATCGGCAGGCCGAGGATCAGCAAGATCGCCGGCAGGATGAAATAGCAGAAGCCTGCCGTCATCAGACAACCTCCGGCTCGTCCACGATGTCGGGATGAGCCGTCCCCTGTACGATGAGGCGAACCGCGACGAGGAGGGCCATCAGCCCAAGCCCGAGCGGCAGCGCGGCCTGCGGAATGACCAGCGGGATGTTGGCGGATTGGCTGCGCTGATCGAGCTCCGCCAGCATGGTCATGACCGGCCAAGCGAAGATTGCCAGCGCCAGGCACGTCGCGATGGTGGCAAGATCGGACAGAACGTCAAAGGCCCTGCGCGCGCGCGGCGGCAACAGCGAAACCACTACATCCATGCGGATGTGACGGCCGGCCCAGCCGACTGGACCGGCGCCGAGGAAGACGCAGCCGATCATCAGAAACAGCATCGCTTCCTCGGCCCATGGCAGCGACACTGACAGAAAATAGCGGCCGATGATGTTGGCGAAATTGATTGCGACGCTTAAAGCCAGCATCGTTCCTGCCGCGATACGCAGCGCCGCCATGAGCGCAGCAGCGCCGCGCGAGAGGACTTCAGTCATGCGCCAATCCCCCGAGAGTGCTTTATCCCGGCGCAGCGCAGCCTGAAATGATGCGCTCCTGAACCGGGATCTTTACAGAATCCGTGTATGGGACGATCCCGGATCCGCGCCCGCCGTTGCTGAACCTTCGGCGGGCGCTTCCGGGAAATGTCGAAAGATGCTCAGTGCCTTGTCGCGGCGGCACGAACCATTTCCAGCATGTCGTGCACGGCCGGCTGGCTCTTTGTCGTTTCGTCGGCGACTGGATCGAGCAGCGTCTTCATGCGGGCGAGATCTTCGGTCGGCAGCGCATGCACCGTGCCGCCCAACGCGGTCCAGTCGCTCGCCAACTTTTTCGTGAAATCCACCTCCCACGCCTGCGCCTTCGCCTGCACCGCGGCGCCGGCCTCGGTGACGACTTTCTGCAAATCCGGCGGCAGCGTGTCGAGCCACGGTTTGCTCACCACCGCGATCGAGATGATGAAGGTATCGTTGGTCACCGTGACTACTTTGAGAAGATCGTTCATCTTGAAGGCGACGAAGACCGAGAGCCCGGAAATGGTGCCATCGATGGTGCCTTGATCGAGCGCCGGGACCACCTCGGAAAGCGGCATGCCGATGCCCGTGGCGCCCAGCCTGGCCATTTTTTGCCGCTCCAGCTCGGTGCCGTTGATGCGCAGCTTCTTGCCGTTGAAATCGGCAAGCCGCATGATCGCATTCTTCGCGCCATAATTGGACGACCCGAGGTCCAAAGTGGCGATGCCGACCATGCGCTTCGGCCCCGCTAGGTCGAACATTGCTTTTTGCACCGCCGGATCATGGACCGTTGCGGCGGCGTTCGGTTCGTCGCGGAACAGCATCGGCGCGGAGAACACGCCAAAACGTGGATCGACGCCGACGAAGAAATCCACCGGACCGATATAACCCTGGATATTGCCGAGCTGGACGCCCTCGATCTCGCGCGGGATCGGACCGAGCTGGCTTGCCGGATAGATCTGCACCTCGATGCGACCGCTGGAGGCCTTCTCGAGTTCTTCTTTGTAGAATTTAATGAACTGATGCTGCGTCTCGTTGATCGTCGCAGTGCCGAACTTCATGACAAAATCGGCCGCCGTCGCCGGAAGCGACAGCGCGCACCAGGCGAGCGCCACGGCAACGGCAAGCGCCGCCGACCTGGTCCCGCGGCAGC
>JBASAH010000484.1:0-3046 GCA_049650505.1 Xanthobacteraceae bacterium | reverse complement strand
AAAACAAAAACGGGAGGCCCAGGCCTCCCGTTTAAGTTTCGTGGCAATGCCGAGCGGTATGCTAGCTGCGGCCGACGACGTCGACCGACACATTGGCGAGGCCGGAAAAACCCAGCGCCCGCGCCGCGGCAGGGCTGAGATCGATGATGCGCCCATGGACAAAGGGTCCGCGATCGTTGATGCGCACCACGACCGAGCGGCCGCTATGCGCATTAGTGACCCGCACCATCGTGCCGAACGGCAGCGTGCGGTGCGCAGCCGTAAGCCCGCCGGGCGACATGTGCTCGCCGCTCGCGGTGCGGCTCCCGCTATAGGCGTAGATTGAGGCAATTCCGCTCTGCGCCGATGCGACCAATGGGCCTCCGACGACGCAGCCGATAAGAGCCGAGGCAAACAAAGTTCTCTTGAGGCTAACAACAGCCATGACCATCCTGTTCGATTGTTGATGGGAGGGGTGATTGGGTTCGCGGCTCGCGAACCGAGGCCGCTATGACCGTCGGATTGTGGTCATTGTGCGACGCACCATGAATGGTAATGCTTTGGACCGAATGATGAAATTACCGTGACAAGCGGACCTGCGCATTGATCCGATTTAACATACTGAAATAACAAAGAATTTATAATTGGACATCGCACTGCGGGGAGCGCAATTTGGGCACAGTCATGCGTCCGCCGCAGCATGCTACGGCATTATTGCAGTGCAATAGAACGCGGACAAGGGGGCAACACGCGCCGGCGCGATTTGTTCGGCGGCAAAGATGAAATTCAGGCGGCGGCGCTCGGCAGAACGTAATCCTTGAATTGGGCGCGCAACGCCGTTTTGAGAATCTTGCCGGTTGCGGTATGCGGAATTTCTTTCACGAAAGTGACATCATCCGGCAGCCACCATTTAGCGATTTTGTCTTCCAAAAAGGTCAGCAGTTCCTCTTTGCTCGCTTTCTCTCCCGGCTTGAGGACAATGACCAGCAGTGGCCGCTCATCCCATTTTGGGTGCCGCACGCCGATGACGGCGGCTTCCGCGACTTTGGGATGGCCAACAGCAAGATTCTCCAACTCGATCGACGAAATCCATTCGCCACCGGACTTGATCACGTCCTTGGAGCGGTCGGTGATATTCAGATAGCCGTGGCGATCGATGGTGCCGACGTCGCCGGTGTCGAAAAATCCTTCTTCGTCGAGAATGTTGCTGTCGTCCTTGAAATAAGCCTTGGCGACGGCAGGCCCCCGGACTTTCAGGCGGCCGAACGTTTTGCCATCCCACGGCATGCGGCGCCCCTGGTCATCGGTGATTTTCATCTCGACGCAGAATGGCGAGTGGCCCTGCTTCTGCAAGACATCCAGAAGTGCATCGCCCTTCAACGTGGCATATTCGGCTTTGAGCGAGCAGGTGGTACCGAGCGGACTCATCTCGGTCATTCCCCAGGCATGGGTGACCTCAACGTCGTACACGTTTTGGAACGTCGAGATCATGGCGCGCGGACAAGCGGAGCCGCCGATCACCACGCGGCGCAAATCGGGCAGCTTGCCGCCAGTCTTTTCCAGGTCCTGCAACAAGCCGAGCCAGACCGTCGGCACGGCGGCGGTGCAGGTGACTTTGTAATCGTTCAGCAATTGATAGATCGAGGGGCCGTCGAGCTTTTGCCCGGGCAACACTAAGGCCGCGCCGGCCATCGGCGCGGCAAAGCCGATCGCCCATCCATTGGCGTGAAACAGCGGCACCACCGGCATCGCAATGTCACGGCCCGACAGTCCAATCATATCCGGCCGCAACGCCGTCATCGCATGCAGCACGTTGGAGCGATGCGAATAGACGACGCCTTTGGGGCTGCCGGTGGTGCCGGAGGTGTAACACATACCGGCTGCCGTGTTTTCGTCGAAGGATTTCCAAGCGAAGTCGCCATCGGCCTCGGCAAGCCAGTCCTCGTAGGGCACGGCATTGCGCAACGACGTCTGCGGCATATGCGCCGAATCGCAATAAACGATGGTGCGCTCGATGGTGGGAATTCGATCGGCGATCTTCTCCAGCAGCGGCAAAAACGTGACGTCAGTCATAATCACGCGGTCCTCCGCGTGATTGATGATCCAGACGATCTGATCGGTGAACAGCCGAGGATTGACCGTGTGATAAATGGCGCCGATGCCGAGAATGCCGTACCAGCTCTCGAGGTGGCGCCAGCTATTCCAGGCGAGCGTTGCGACGCGATCGCCGAGCCGCACGCCGTCACGTTGGAGGCGCTGCGCGACCCGTAGCGCGCGCCGCCTGATCTCGGCGTAGTTCGTTGTATGCATCGGCCCTTCAATCGACCGCGATATGACGGGCTGCTCACCGGCATTCGTTGCTGCGTGATCGATGATGCGATGGCATAAAAGCGGCCAGTCCTGCATCAAGCCTTGCATTAGTTGCCTCCCTTTTTTCGAGCACGATCTTACCCCAGCCAATCGCCGTGGGCTCGGACCGTGCTTTGGACCGCCCCGGGTTCCGGCCGGCTGCGCTCGACCCGAAATTAATCTGATGTCTCAGTAACGCAAACTCCCCTTCGGCTGCAAAGGTCATCATTTTGCAAAATAGCTTCCACTCTCGCGGACCATGTTCCAGGGTCAAAACTCATTATTTCCGCGAGCCGCGTTGCACCCAAAATCGCTCGTCGGGCAGGAGAAGAGCGAAGAGCGTATCGGGCATACGGTCGAGCTCTTCGACGAACCCGGCGGCGATTTTCGCTGCAACCTGGAAGGACGCGGGCCTTTCGCCCGCTGGCGTCGTTGGTTCGTCGCTCATGATCGTGTAGATCACATCGCTCCTCACGCCTAGCCAGCGGCCGAAATGCCCAGCGTCGCGGCCGCGCAAATAATGAGTCTTGACCCTATCCATGGCCGTTATCTTCCTGCATAGCCGCTCGATGGCGCCGGAGATTTTCCGCGTGAAATTTGCTGTGGTCATGGCTCTCAGCATGGTGGCGCTAATGGGCGCGGGCCTTGGTGCAGCAGCGCAAACCGGTTCACAGCCCGCGACGCCGGCACGGGGCGGCCGGATGGCGCACCCATATTC
>JBASAH010000483.1:0-5515 GCA_049650505.1 Xanthobacteraceae bacterium | reverse complement strand
TCGATCCAGCCGGGGCTGACGCAATTGACCCGCACGTCCGGTGCGAGGCTAATCGCCAATGCGTGCGTCAACGCCACCAGTCCGCCTTTGCTTGCCGAATAGGACTCCGTGTCGGGCTCCGACATCAGCGCCCGCGTCGAGGCGATGGTTACGATCGCGCCGTGCGCCCGCCGCAGCGGCCTCTCGGCGGCGCGCGCCAGCAGAAAGGCAGCGGTTAGATTGGTGCCAAGTGCGCGATGCCATTCCGCCAGCGTCAAGCGGCGGAGCGGCTTGCGGATCATGATACCGGCATTGGAGACAACCGCATCGAGGCGGCGGAAGCGATGAGCCATCGCGTCGACTGCGTTAGACGCGGTTTCCTCGTTGCGCACGTCGCCTTCGATAACCAAGACGCCGCGCTGGCGCGAAAACGCGCGGCGCAATCCACTGTCCGGCAGATCGATAATGCCGACCTGCCATCCCGACGAAAGCAAATGGCGCGCGATAGCGCGACCGATACCCTTGGCCCCGCCAGTAATCATGGCAGCCGGTTTTGTGGGCATTGCTGATTTCGCCGATCAGTCGCGTTCGACGGGCAGATCGGGCCGCGAGCCCCATTCCGCCCAAGAGCCGTCGTAAAGGCCCTTAGGCTCTTTACCGAGCGCGTCCAGCGCGAAGGCGAGCACGGCAGCGGTGACGCCCGAACCGCAGGTGGTGATGATCGGCTTGTCGAGATCAACCCCCGCGGAGGTAAACGCCGCAGCGATCTTCTCGCGCGACTTGAGCCGGCCGTTCTCGATCAAGCGGTCGTAGGGCACATTGAATGAACGCGGCATATGGCCCGAGCGCAGTCCGGGGCGTGGCTCGGGCGCTTTTCCGGCGAAGCGTTCGGCCGAGCGCGCATCGACCACCTGCACGCTGTCGTCGGTCAACGCCAAGCGGACGTCGTCAAGCAGCGCCACGGGGCCGACATCCATCTCGGCGTTGAATTTCTTAGGCGTGCGCTTGGCGTCGCCGGATTCAATGGGCCGGCCTTCGGATTTCCATTTCGACAAGCCGCCGTCGAGGACGTAGACCGACTTCGCGCCGAAGAGTCGAAATGTCCACCATACCCGCGCTGCGGAGAACAAGGGGCTGTTGTCATAGACGACGACGGTATCGCCGTCGCCGATGCCGAGCGCGCCGACCGCCTCGCCGAACTGCGTGGTGCCCGGCAGCATGTGCGGCAAGTCGGTGGAATGATCGCTGATCGATTCGATGTCGAAGAACGCCGCGCCGGGGATATGAGCGCTTCGGTATTCGGCGTGCGCGTCGCGGTTATGCGTCGGAAGAAAATAAGTCGCGTCAACCACCGCAAGAGTAGGATCGCGCAAGTGTTCGGCGAGCCACTCGGTTGGACGGAGCCAGCGGCTCGACTGTGATGCAGGAGGGAAATTATCGTTTGTCATAAGGTGTGACACTACAACGCGCCTGCGGCTATCAGGTTCACGCGAAGTTCATTCATAGGGGACCTTGATGCTCGGTTTGCGCTCTAACCATTGCGGGACGGGAAGCTTTTTCTCGCGCAGGAACTGCGGATTGAACAGTTTGGATTGATACCGTGTGCCGTAATCGGCGAGAATAGTCACGATCGTGTGGCCGGGACCAAGCTCTTTAGCCAGGCGAACAGCGCCGGCGACGTTGATGCCGGAAGAGCCGCCGAGGCACAGCCCTTCGTGCTCGAGCAGATCGAAAATGAAGGGCACGGCTTCCTCATCGGGAATAATGTATGGCTTCTCTAACTTCAGCCCGTCGATGATCGGGGTTACGCGGCCAAGCCCGATTCCTTCGGTGATCGAATTGCCCGCTGAGGCCTTGGCAACGCCGTGCGCAAACAGGTCATACATTGCGGCGCCGCATGGATCGGCGCAGCCGATCACCACGTCCTTTTTCTTCTCGCGCAGATATTGCGATACGCCAGCCAGCGTTCCGCCAGTGCCGACGGCACAGATAAAGCCATCGACCTTCCCATCGGTCTGCTGCCAGATTTCAGGGCCGGTGCTCAGATAGTGCGCTAGGCGATTGTCGAGATTGTTCCACTGGTCAGCGTAGAGAACACCGTTCGGCTCGCGCCGACGCAATTGTTCGGCCAATCGGCGCGCAATGTGCTGATAATTGTTCGGATTACTGTACGGGACCGCCGGCACCTCGATGAGTTCTGCGTCGGCGAGCCGCAGCATATCTTTCTTTTCTTGGCTTTGCGTATTGGGAATAACGATAAGAGTTCGATAGCCGCGGGCGTTGGCGACCAAAGCGAGCCCGATGCCGGTATTGCCGGCAGTACCCTCGACGACAAGGCCACCCGGCCGGATATCGCCGCGTTTTTCCGCCTCTAGGATCATCTGGCGCGCCGGGCGGTCCTTCACCGACTGGCCGGGATTCATGAATTCGGCCTTGCCCAGAATGTTGCAGCCGGTCGTCTCGGAGACCTGCCGCAGCTTAATCAACGGCGTATTGCCGATGGCTTCAACGATGCCGTTGTACACTTGCATGGTCATAATTCTCGGCGCCCGGTCCTCTACACGGATAGTTCATAGCAAGCCGGGAAGTGGTCGCCAATTCGGGGTACGGTGCACTGGCCCACGCATTGCGAACTTCGCTCGCTCCTGTATCACTGCCGGCGCCGCGCACCCTTAAAGGAAAGCGATGAAACGCAGTACCGACCGTGTTCTGACCACCCATGTGGGTAGCCTGATCCGTCCCGCGCCGTTGCAGGAGTTTTTGCGCGCCAAGCAGGCCGGCAAACCCTATGACCAAGCGGCCTATGAGTCCTGCTTGAAAGCATCCGTCGCGCAAGTTGTGCGCGAGCAAGCCGAGACCGGCGTCGACGTCGTCAGCGACGGCGAGTTCGGCAAATCGATCAGCTGGTCGCAATATGTGCTCGAGCGGTTGAGCGGCTTCGAGCGGCGGCCGGTCAAGCCGGGGACCAACCCGTTTACCCGCGGGGTCGACCGCGAACGTTTCGCGGAGTTTTATGCCGAACTTGACGCGCGCGAAGGCGTGGCGACCACGGTTGAAGCGGTCTGCGTCGGGCCGATTGCCTATACCGGCGAAGCCGAGCTCAAGCGCGACATTGCAAATTTCAAGGCCGCACTCAAAGACGTCGGTGTCGCGGAAGCATTTCTTCCCGTCGCCGCCCCGGCAAGCGTCATCCCCGATCGCAAGAACGAATATTATAAGAGCGAAGAAGATCTGATCCGCGCCATCGGAGCGGCGATGCGCACCGAATATCGCATGATCATCGATGCCGGCTTCGTGCTGCAGCTCGATGATGCGCGCGCCGCGGTCACCTACGATCGGATGGTGCCGCCGGCGAGTTTTAGCGACTACCGTAAATGGCTGGCGCTACAGGTCGATGTGCTCAATGAGGCGATCACCGGGCTGCCGGCCGACCGCATCCGCTATCACGTTTGCTGGGGAAGCTGGCCCGGACCGCACACCAGCGACGTGGCGCTTAAGGACATTGTCGATCTGATCCTGCGCATGAAAGTCGGGGCCTATGTCATCGAAGGCGCCAATCCGCGCCACGAGCATGAATGGCGGGTATGGGAAACGGCTAAACTGCCGCCGGATCGCTTGCTTATTCCCGGCGTGATCAGCCATGCCACCAACGTCGTCGAACATCCCGAGCTTGTCGCCGAACGCATCGTGCGTATTGCCCGGCTCATAGGGCGGGAAAATCTCCTGGCCGGAACCGATTGCGGCTTCGCCCAGGGACCGTTCCATCGCCGCGTTCATCCTAGCATCATGTGGGCAAAGCTCGATGCCCTGGTGCAAGGCGCGCGGCTCGCCAGTGTGCAACTGTGGGGCTAACTTCGCTCCGTTCTCTTCCTATCTTGGCGGCAAACGCATTCTGGGTTGCTACTACTTGGTCAGCGCAAAGCAGGCATCGAGCGTCAGCGGGTTCATCCCCACCCTGGGAACTGTTAGGCTAGAGCCGGATTTCGCCTCTTCGCCGCCAAGAAACCGATTAAGTGACCGATCAAGAGGCCGATTAGGAGACCGATCATGCTCGATGTTGCCAAGCGACAGAACATAGCGCCGTTCGACACCGAACGGCTGGACCGGCTGATGGACAACGCCGGCATGGACGTGCTGCTCGTGACATCGAAGCACAACGTGCAGTACCTGCTCGGCGGCCATCGCGCGTTCTTTTTCGAATCGATGGATGCGATGGGGCTCTCGCGCTACCTGCCGGTGTTCGTTTATGCCAAAGGCGAACCGGACAAAGCGGGCTTCTTCGGCCATCGCATGGAGAACTACCAGAACGAGGTGAAGCCGTTCTGGGTGTCCGAGCTCAACGTCAAAAGCTCGGGCTCTGTGGACGTAATGGAAAAGGCGGTCGAATACGCGCGCAAGCTGGTGGCGAAGCCAAAGCGCATTGGCGCCGAGCTCGCATTCCTGCCAGCGGATTCGTCGGCGGTTCTGGGGCGAGCTTTCCCCGGCAGCGAAATCAAAGACGCGCTGTTCGTTCTCGAACGGCTGCGCGCGATCAAATCGCCCGAGGAGCTGCAGATGCTCCGCGTCGCCTCGGACGCCGTGATAGATTCCATGGCCGCGGTGTTTCACAATTACGGCGCCGGCGCCACCAAGGCCGAGTTGGCCGAAGCGCTGCGCCGCGAGGAAACAATGCGCGGGCTGACTTTCGACTATTGCCTGATCGCGGCGGGCTCGAATCTCAACCGCGCGCCTTCCGACCAGCGCTGGGAGGAGGGTGACGTGCTCTCGCTCGATTCGGGCGGGAATTATCACGGCTATATCGGCGACGTTGCCCGCATGGGCATCATCGGCGAGCCGGACGAAGAGCTGGTGGATCTGCTTGCCGAGGTCGAAGCCGTCGAACAGGCGTCGATGAAGCCGATCCGCGCCGGGGCGCACGGCAAGGAAATCTATGCGGCTGCCAACGCCGTGCTGCATAAATCGAAGATCCACAATCACACCCATTTCCTCGCGCACGGCATGGGCCTCGTCAGCCACGAAGCGCCGCGGCTGACCAATGCGGGGCCGGTGCCGTATGACGCCTATGACGCGGAACGGGCGCTCGAAACCGGCATGGTGGTTTCGGTGGAGACGACCCTGCAGCATCCGCAGCGCGGCTTCATCAAGCTTGAAGACACGGTGGTGGTCACGCCGAACGGCTACGAGGTCTATGGCGACCGCATTCGCGGCTGGAATCGCGCTGGGCTGACCTGCGTGACTGAAAAATAGCGGCCTCCGGGTCGGATTGCCCGGGCCGAATAAAATCCGACTGTCTAGGATGTGAAACGCGCTTTGCGCGCGCTATCGCGCGTCTTCGGCTAACGCGTGCCGCTACGTAAGAGGAGCCAGAAGCGGAATCAGCAGCGCGCGCCATAGGCCTGCAAATCCAAGTTCTCAATGCCAGGAACGGCCGTGAGATCGGTGCCGCCTTCGCCCCATTCGAGCGCGAACGGCCTGACGCACTTTTCGTCGCTACCGGTCCCTTGTTCACCGTCCGACGCGCGCAACTTGCCACCCT
>JBASAH010000482.1:0-6347 GCA_049650505.1 Xanthobacteraceae bacterium | reverse complement strand
GAGAGGTCCTTCTTGGTCGGATCCTCGTATTCCATCTTCAGCCACTCGTCCGGATAGAGCGGCGTCAGGTTGTCGAAATTGACCTTGTGGCGTGCTTTCTCGGGATCTTCAAAATTCAGCGAATTGACCTTGAGCAGAGCAAAATAGCGCTCGCCTTCTTTGGGGCTTCGGATGTGACCGTCGATCGTGTCGCCGGTGCGCAGTCCAAAGCGGCGAATTTGCGAAGGCGAAACGTAAATGTCGTCCGGACCGGGCAGGTAGTTTGCTTCCGGCGATCGCAGAAAGCCGAAACCATCGGGCAGCACTTCAACGACGCCTTCGCCGACGATGTCCGTTTCGCGCACAGATAGCTGTTTGAGGATGCCGAACATCAGCTCCTGCTTGCGCATGGTCGAGGCGTTCTCGACCTCGAGCTCTTCGGCAAAGGACACAAGCTCCGCCGGAGTCTTGGTCTTGAGTTCTTGCAGTTTCATTTCTCGCATAGAATGTCCTGTGGAAATTTGGGCCAGCGGCAGAATTTAGTGGGGGCGTCGCTGGCGGCAGGAAGTTCGCAGGTCTTCGGGCTGTAAGGGCTTGGAACCCTAGGCCCCGATGCACTGGTGGCTCCAGTTCGCTGGAGCCAAAACGCAACTGCATCTGCCTGCGTTGGGTGGGAGTAGGCTGAAGATAAGAAAAGACCGCACTTCAGGCAAGGGCAAAGCCGAATTTCGCCTTAGCAACTCGTTACCGTCAGAACGGTTTAACCACCGCGAGAATGACGATTGCGGCCATCAGGATCGCCGGTACTTCATTGATAATGCGATAGAATCTCTGCGAATTCCGGTTGCGATCAAGGGCAAAGTCGCGCACCCATCGCGCGCACCATCCGTGCAGGGCGGAGAGCACAAGCACCAACGCGAATTTGGCCTGTAGCCAACCGGAAGCGAACCACCCGTAGTGCGAATCAGGGCCGTGCCAGGCGAGCCAAAGGCCCAAGAGCCAGGTGACGGTCATCGCCGGGTTGATGATCACGCGAAGCAAGCGCCGCTCCATGATCTTGAAGGTCTCCGACTGCACCGAGCCTCTCTCCGCGGCGCAGTGGTAAACAAACAGCCGCGGCAGATAGAGCATTCCGGCCAGCCAGGCGACGACGGCAATGACGTGAAATGCCTTGATCCAACCGTACATGTGCTGGCGCATTCTCAGGTTGCGGCGCGCACCCGAGCGACCAGTTGCTCGACATGCGCTATCGGGGTGTCTGGTAGCACGCCGTGGCCGAGATTGAAGATAAACGGCCCAGCCGCAAAGCTTTCCAGTATGCGATCGACAGCACGATCGAGCGCTTTCCCGCCAACCAAAAGCGCAACAGGATCGAGATTGCCTTGAATCGGTTTTTGCGTCTGCAGCTGTTCGCGCGCGAATCCAAGATCGATCGTCCAGTCCAGTCCAACGGCATCAACCGGGACTGCAGCGATATATCGCCGCAATTTACTGCCGGCGCCGCGCGGAAAGCCGATAATCTTGGCCGCCGGTATGCGCGCTCGGACCGCCGCGGCAATACGCGTGCAGGGCTCCATGCAGCACTTGTCAAATTCGTCACTTGCCACGACCCCCGCCCATGTGTCGAAAATCTGCACGGCCTCGACACCAGCTTCGAATTGCCGAATCAAATAACTCGCCGAGGCCTCGACCAGGATATCGATCAAGGCCTCGAACTCGTCCGGATGCCGGTAAGCAAATTCACGGGCTGGAAGCTGATCGGGCGTTCCTGCCCCGGCAATCATGTAAGTTGCCAATGTCCACGGCGCTCCACAAAAACCAAGCAATGTGACGTTCCGTGGCAGGTGTTCTTTCACGCGCCCAATCGTTTCATAGACGGGCGCAAGTCGCTCATGATCGAGCTCGTGCCGTAACTTATGCAAACCATCGGTGCCGCTGAGCGCATCCAGTCTTGGTCCATCGGCTTGAGTAAACGAAACGCGTTGGCCGAGCGCATGCGGAATGACCAAAATATCGGAAAACAAAATTGCAGCATCGAATCCAAAACGGCGGATCGGTTGCAATGTCACTTCGGTCGCTAATTTTGGATTGAAGCAAAGATCAAGGAAATTGTCGATCCTCTGACGAATATCTCGATATTCCGGCAAATATCTCCCGGCTTGCCGCATAAGCCAGATTGGCGGAACGGTTTGCCGTTCGCCGGCCAGAACATCTAACAATGGTTTAGTCACAGATTGTACGCGCCCCCTTCTAATCCCACTAAAATAGATTCTTAGAATCTGTTGTAGTGCTTGAACAGTTGATTAGACTCATAAATTAGCGTGCACAGGCAATGCACGGTTTACCCACATATCCCCAGGTTGTATCTGCTCGGCCCCTGCAAATGAACATTGCAAGCGACACACCGATTTTATGACCATTTCCGGGGTCGGTCTTAAGTCGGTGTCCACATGTCACCGGTATCGGGTTTACCGCTTTGATTAGAATGCCGGGTGCTCAGCTATGTGGATGGAGCACAGGTTGTTTCGGGTAATCGGCTTGCACCATCGCAAAGGCCGTGGCCTTCTCCCGGGCGATTAACAGCTTATACAGCCGACTTTAGTGGGTTCCATGGCGCATACGACGGGCTATTTCCACCTCCATCTGATTTCGGATGCCACCGGTGAAACCTTGATCACGGTCGCGCGGGCCGCAGCCGCGCAATATGCCAGGGTGATGCCGGTAGAACACATGCATCCACTGGTGCGAACGCAAAAGCAGCTCGATCGGGTCTTGGCCGAGATCGAAGAATCCCCGGGAATCGTTTTGTACACCTTGCTTGAGGACAACTTGGTGAAACGTTTGGAAGACAAATGCCGCGCACTGGGTCTGCCCTGCCTCTCGATCTTGGGACCGGTGCTGCATCTCTTCCAATCGTATCTCGGCTCCGAATCGACACACAAAGTTGGCGCTCAGCACACGCTTAACGCGGAGTATTTCCGCCGTATTGATGCTCTTAACTACACTATGCTGCACGATGACGGACAGCACATCGAAGATCTGGAAGAGGCTGACGTAGTGCTAGTCGGGGTTTCACGAACCTCAAAGACTCCGACCTCCATCTATCTCGCCAATCGCGGGGTCAAAACGGCAAATGTCCCGTTGGTCCCTGGTGTGTCCTTGCCCGCGCGTGTTGAGGCATTGAAACGTCCCTTGGTGGTGGGCCTGTACGCGACGCCGGAGCGAATCGTGCAAATTCGGCAAAACCGGCTGCTCGGGCTCAAAGCGCATCGCGACGACGATCAGTACATCGATCGGCAAGCCGTCGCCGAGGAAGTCGCCGCATCGCGGCGGCTGTGCGCCAAGCACAACTGGCCGCTGATTGACGTGACGCGCCGCTCGATTGAAGAGACTGCTGCGGCAGTGCTTGCGCATCTCGGCGAGCGGCGACGCCATCACGTGTCCTGAGGCGCGCGATGGGGCTATGGCTTGCCGACGCGCCGCTCGTTCTGGCATCGCAAAGCAGCGCGCGACGGATATTGCTCACGGCAGCCGGCGTGCCGATCGATGCTCATCCGGCCGATATTGATGAACGCGGTTTGGAACGCGGTTTGGAATCCGCTGCCATCGCGCCATCGGCCGGCGCCGTGGCAGCGCTCTTGGCGCGCGAAAAAGCCATCGCGGTGGAGAGCCGTTATCGTGGACGTCTGACGCTGGGCGCCGATCAGACGCTCACGCTTGACGCCAAACGCTTCGCCAAGCCGGCGGATCGCAAAGCGGCGCGGGCACAGCTCTGCGAACTTTGCGGCCGCACCCACGAACTTCACTCGGCCGTCGCATTCGTGCAGCATGGCGCGGTGCTGTTCGAATATGTCGCCACGGCTCGGCTGACCATGCGCAATTTCTCCGACGACTTTCTCGAGCTTTACCTCGACGCGGTCGGCGACGCGGCCACGGCAAGCGTGGGGGCCTATCAGATCGAAGGTCTCGGCGTGCAGTTGTTTGAACGAGTGGACGGCGACTACTTCACGGTCTTGGGCCTGCCGCTGATGGAAGCGCTGGAATTTTTGCGGCGCATAGGGTGCCTCGCGCGATGAGTGCGCAGCGGCCATTCGTGCTTTGCCTGACCGGCTCGCTCGGCATGGGAAAATCGACGGCGGCGAAGTTCTTCGCCGAATGTGGCGTCCCGGTCCATGATTCAGATGCGGTCGTCCACACGCTTTATGAGGGCGAAGCCGTATCCCTCATCGAACGGGCTTTTCCAGGCTCGACATCGGGCGGCAAGGTCGACCGCAATACGCTTGCTGCGATGGTCCTTAACGATCAAGCGGCGCTCGCCCGCCTTGAGGCGATCATTCATCCGCTCGTTACCGCTTCGCGGGAAAAATTCCTGGCGCAGGCACAAGCCCGTGGCGCGCCGATCGTTGTCGTCGATATACCGCTATTGTTCGAAACCACGGCCGAATCGCAATGCGATGCGGTCGTTGTGGTTTCGGCCCCTGCCGAGATCCAACGCGCGCGTGCTTTAGACCGGCCTGGCATGACAGAAGAGAAATTTGCAACGCTCCTTGCCAAGCAATTGCCCGACGCGCAAAAACGCCGGCGCGCTGATTTCGTCGTGGACAGCTCGCAAAGTCTCGAGCAGACCCGAGCGCAGATTCGAGACATTTTGCAGAGTGTCGCTACAATGCGGAGCCGGTGATTCGCACCGGCGGACGAACAGCGATGCGCGAAATTGTCTTGGATACCGAAACCACCGGGCTCGATCCGCTCACCGGGGATCGCCTGGTGGAGATCGGCTGCATCGAGCTCCTCAATCGGTTCCCGACCGGCAAAACATTCCATGGTTATTTCAACCCGGAACGCGATATGCCGCAATCGGCCCTGCAGATCCATGGGTTGACGATCGATTTTCTAAAGGATCAGCCATTGTTCGCGCATCGGGCGGGAGAGCTCGTTGAGTTTCTCGGCGATGCCCAGATCGTTGCCCACAATGCGATGTTCGATCTGGCTTTCCTCAATGCCGAGTTGGAACGCGCCGGCCACCCGATGGTGAGCCGCGAGCGAATGGTCGACACCCTTCTGCTTGCCCGCCGTAAACATCCTGGAGCCGCGAACCGGCTTGATGATTTGTGTGCCCGTTACGCGATCGACAATTCGCGGCGCATCAAGCATGGCGCCTTGCTCGATGCCGAACTCTTGGCTGAAATCTATGTCGAACTCACCGGCGCGCGTCAGGCACAGCTTATCCTTTCGCAGGCGCCGCCAATCCTTGCGCCCGGCGAAATCATCGCAGTGCGCGAGCGACCGGTACCGCTGCCGCCGCGGTTGACAACCGACGCGCAGGCGGCGCATCGGCAGTTCATCGCCAGTCTTGGCGAGAACGCTATCTGGCGCGATTACGTCAGCTTAGATTAAGTGGCGGCGAGGTCGCGGGCTGTCCCGCAGCCATGCGGTCGCGATATAAAGCCGCGAAATCGACCGGCTCGAGCATCAAAGGCGGGAAGCCGCCGTTACGTGTTGCCGTGGCGACGATTTCTCGCGCGAACGGAAACAGTAAGCGCGGGCATTCGATCATAACCATCGGCTGCAAGCTTTCCTGCGGCACGTTAAGAATGCGAAACACGCCGGCATAAAGCAGTTCGAAGCCGAACAGCACGAAACCTTGAACCTCCGCCTTTCCCTCCAGCCGCAGCGTCACCTCGACGTCGCTTTCAGCTAGCGGTGCCACTTCGACACCGATATTGATTTTTATCGACGGCTGCTGGGCGTTCGGCGTCAAAGCGCGCGGCGCGTTTGGATTCTCGAACGAGAAGTCCTTTACATATTGCACAAGAACGCCGAGCTGCGGCACCGGTATCTGCGGGTCACCCGCTTGTGGCGTGGGGCCACCATTCGTCGTCGACATTGTTGTCTCCGGCCTTGAGCCGGCTTGGCTAACATGCGCCGCAGGCGCGAACAATGGCAGGAATGCGTTTGCCAGCCTGCCGGTCGGGCCGAAAATGCCTATGGAATGCCCATGGCCTGTGTCTTTGTGACCGGGCGCCGCCATTATTGGCGCGGCGCCGGTGATCGTCTAATCTGCACGCTGGCCCGCTAGAATGACGCGAGCCGCCACTGGATGACTTAACCTGCGTGCCTACATAGAGCGGGAACCGGGTGTCCTGCCGCGGTTTGGTCATTCGAACCGATCCCGGACTCTTACTGCCCGCTCGTCGCGATGGCGAAAGAATGGCCGAAGTGTTCGACATCTACACCATCATTTTCCTTGCCCTCGCAGTGTTCATTTTCCTGCGATTACGCAGTGTCTTGGGCCAGCGTACCGGCCGCGAACGACCACCCTACGATCCGTATTCGGCGCGGGACGCGGTGCGCAGCCCGGCCGGTGA
>JBASAH010000481.1:0-2699 GCA_049650505.1 Xanthobacteraceae bacterium | reverse complement strand
GCTCCGCCGTCTTCGACGCTTCGCTCGCCAAGCGGTTGGCGAGATCTACCGAGATCTCGCCGCCCGGCAGGTTTCCCGAGCCATTGGTCGCGAGGCGGATCAGGTCGGCGCAGCGCGCCTGGTAGATCGTGAGGAACGCGGCGAACACGGCCGAGACCAGGATCGCGCCGCGCGTGTGCGGCTCCGTCATGTCGTCGGTGAGCACCGGGGCGGAGGCGCCGACTTCTCCGACGAAACGGCGCAGCGCGCCGTGCATGCCTGTCGCCCGCCCGAATTGCTGCGCCAATTGTCCGAGGCCCCGGCCGATATCCGTCGTCGAGCCCTTCGCCTGCCGGATTTGCCGGGTGAGCGACTCGGGCATCGAGAAATGCTGGAAGAGCGCGACAATGTCGGCGAAAGCTTCGTGGAACGCCGCCATTTCGACATTGGTCCGCTCGGAATAGCGGGGATGCAGCCCGTCGAGCAAGGCGTGCGTCGTCTCGTGCGCGACGATGTCGTGCGAGACCACGCCGAAGATGACCGAGCCGCGCACCACCGAGCCGCTGCTGTCGGCGGCCGGGAAATAGCCGAACAGCAACGCGATCTTCTCGGGATCGTAGTAAGCGTTCGCCTCCCGCAGCGCATGGGGATAAATTCTAAGTTTCCGGACGTAGCCGTCATCCGGCACAACCTCGCCCTTCTTGGCCGGACGGCGGCGCGCCCAGAGCGCCTTACGGCCGAGCGCCCGCTCGAAACGGTCGATCGTGCGCATCGCCACCGCATAGGCCATCTGTTGGTGGAACTGCGGGTTGGATTCCGAGGGCGCAAGCCCGCTCTCGTGCAGGATGTGCGGATGATTGAGGTCGACGGGCGCGTAGCAGGCGTTGCTCGCAGGGTCGACGTCCACGACCTCCAGATATTCGCCCACTGGCCCGGGCTTGAGATCGCGCTCCCAAGGCACAGTCACGGTCGCCACGCTCACATCGAACATCGTCGGGTCCGTCTGCTGCCCCGGATCGTAGGCATAGATCCGCAGCCGGCGAAATGGCGGATCGGGAATCGGTGGGTGGAGGGCCAGCTTGATGAAATGCTGGTTCATTGCCTCCGCGGCCGGCGTGGGCTGTGGTTTGGGCGTCTTGGGCTTTGGCGCGCCCGCCTTCTCCAACGCGGCGCGCAGCGGCTTCGTGTAGTGGTGCTCAGCCATCAACCCAACCCGATTCCTACGTCGCCCCGATCACGACTATAGGGTGGCCGTGAACCCTGACACGACCCTTTCAATCGGCCCGATATCAACCCTGTCCGGGAGCAGCGCATAAATGTCTCCGCCCAAATGTGGGTCGAAAACCACACGACGCATGACATCTTGTTGGACGAGGACCAAGGTTGGCAAGCCGAAAGTGCGAGCAAGGGCTCCTTCGTAGCGGTTGAATTCGGTGGCAAGCCGTGCCTGCCGTCCATCGCCATCCTGAAAATTCCAACGGGCCATTCCAATGATTGCCGTTCCCACACAACGTCGGGCGACTTCATCGGCATCCCTGGGCGTCGTCGTTTACTTAATCGCGTAAAGGATTACGCCTATGACGCTGTAAACATCGACTATCCAGCTCCCACGTCGCCGTCGATCGCGCACAAGCCGGTGTCGCCTTCGGCTACATCAAAGGTTATTTCGAGGAAGTGCCTGCGCTGGCGAGGTTGGTGAAGCACATCGGTGACGACAGCATCGAGCTGCGCAATCGCGTTGTCATTGAAGTGCACACAAATTCCTATCGCACCGTCCGTGGTCGCTCGTTGCTGTGCGTGATCTGTGACGAAGTTGCGTTTTGGCGTAGCGAAGACAGCGCATCGCCCGATGTTGAAACCGCCGGTGCCGTGCAGCCCGGCCTTGGTCGCATACGCGGCTCGATGTTGATCCTAATCAGCACAGCGCATAAGCGCTCCCGGCTTGCTCTACCAACGATACAAGGAACACTACGGCAAGAACGATCCTGATGTTCTCGTTGTGCGTGGCTCGACGACGATGTTCAATCCGACCTTCGACGCCAAGATCATCGAGCGGCAAATCGCAAGCGACCCGCAGCTTTACCGAGCAGAGAATCTGAGTGAATGGCGCGACGATCTCAGCTCCTTCCTTTCCCCGCGATCTACTGGAAGCCGCGGTTGATGTCGGCGTGCTGGTACGGCCGCCGACTACCGACACGAAGTATTTTGCCTTCGCCGATCCGAGCGGCGGCTCACATGACTCTTTCACGTCGGCCGTTTCGCATCGCGATCGGGACGGCAGCATTGTGCTCGATCTCTTGTATGAGCGTCACGCGCCCTTCAATCCTAGCGAGGCGGTTGCGGAGATCGCGGCGCTGCTCAAGACCTATTCGTGCTCGCACGTCGTCGGCGACAAGTATGCCGCGAAGTGGGTGGTTGAGGCGTTTGCCAAGGTCGGCATCAGCTATCGGCACAGCGACGCTGATCGCAGCGCCGTTTATCTCGACTGCCTGCCGCTGTTCACGAGTGGCCGTGCGCGCCTGATCGACAATGCGCGTCTGATCTCACAATTTGCCGGGCTAGAGCGGCGCACGTTCCCGACCGGGCGGGATCGGATCGATCATGGCCGTGCCGGTCGTGATGACCTTTGCAACGCTTGCGCTGGTTGTTTGGTGCTGGCGGCGCGGCCGGCCGTGAACGTCGTGCCGATGGTCGGTGCGTTGACCTACTCGCCATCGACC
>JBASAH010000480.1:0-12086 GCA_049650505.1 Xanthobacteraceae bacterium | reverse complement strand
ACCGTAAGATCGCGGATCGAGCTCTTCCTCGTTCTTCGGCGCTTCAAGCCCGAGCGGATCGAGATTGGCGTGGAAATGGCCGCGCGCCCGATAGGCGCGGATCAGCATCAACGCCCGGATTGAATCGCGGGTGGCGCGCTCGACCTCCGCCGCAGTGACGTCGACGCCGCGCGCCTGCGCCTGTTCCTGTAGCTTGCCGCCGATTGCCGCGCCGGCTTGTTGCCAATCGCCATCAAGCGCAGCGATCAGGTCATTTCGTTCCGGCAGCGGCCAATCCGGGCGGCGCCACGATGGACCGTGCGCATTTTGCTCGACGTCGGCTCGCTCGTCTTTGAGGCCCTGGAAGAAGGATTGCCAAGCCGCATCGACGGCTTTCGGGTCACGCTCATAGCGGGCATAGAGGTTTTCGATATAGCTGGCATTGCCGCCGTACAGAAAAGATGTGCGGGCGAAAGCGGCATTCGCGTCCTGGCGAGACATGGGCGACCTTCAAGCAATCCCGGCAGGGATGGGATTTGAAACGCAAAGGGAATAGGGACCGGACCAAGGCCGAGGATGGCTCAAGTGCTGGCCGGCTGATTTTCCCTTCTAACCCTATTTAATCGCTCGATGCAGCCGGCAAAAGACGAAGAAGTGAACTAGCATTCGATATTTTTGGAGGCCCGCTCGAAATCCGAGCTAAGATCAAGACAATCCGATCAAACGCGCTAATTCTTGCCTTTGAGCACTTCGGCCAGCGTCCTGCCGAGCCGCGCCGGCGATGGCGCGACCGTGATGCCGGCTTCTTCCATCGCCGCGATTTTGGATTCGGCGTCGCCCTTGCCGCCGGCGATGATGGCGCCGGCATGGCCCATGCGGCGGCCGGGCGGAGCGGTCCGTCCGGCGATGAAGCCGACCATCGGCTTCTGGCGACCGCGTTTGGCCTCATCTTTGAGGAATTGCGCGGCATCTTCTTCGGATGATCCGCCGATCTCGCCGATCATGATGATTGCTTCGCTATTTTTGTCGCTAAGAAGCATTTCCAGAATTTCGATGAAATCCGTGCCTTTCACCGGATCGCCGCCGATGCCAACCGCAGTGGTCTGCCCGAGGCCGACTTGCGTTGTCTGAAACACGGCCTCGTAAGTCAGCGTGCCGGAACGCGACACGATGCCGACTTTGCCCGGCTGAAAAATATTGGCCGGCATGATGCCGATCTTGCATTGGCCCGCCGTCATCACGCCCGGACAGTTGGGACCGATCAGACGCGATCGCGAACCGCTCAGCGCCCGCTTGACCTTCACCATATCGAGGACTGGAATCCCTTCGGTAATACAGATGATCAGTGGGACTTCGGCGGCAATCGCCTCACAGATTGCATCCGCGGCGCCCGGCGGCGGCACATAGATGACGCTGGCATCGCAGCCGGTTTCGTCGCGCGCTTCGGCGACGGTGTCGAATACCGGCAGGCCAAGATGCGTCGAACCGCCTTTGCCGGGCGAGGTGCCGCCCACCATCTTCGTGCCGTAGGCGATCGCCTGCTCCGAATGGAACGTGCCGTTCTTGCCGGTCAAGCCCTGGCAGATCACCTTGGTATTTTTGTCGATCAGTATGGACATGATCTCAGCCCGAGGCTTGCGCCGCCCGCTTTACCGCAGCGACGATTTTCTGCGCGGCGTCGTCGAGGTCATCGGCTGAAGTGACGTTAAGATTCGATTCGCTGATGATCTTTTTGCCGAGTTCGACATTGGTTCCTTCGAGCCGCACCACCAGCGGCACGCGCAAGCCGACCTCCTTCACCGCCGCGACGACGCCCTCGGCGATCACGTCGCACTTCATGATGCCGCCGAAAATATTGACCAAAATCCCCTTCACATTGTGATCCGAGGTGATGATCTTAAAAGCGGCGGCGACTTTCTCCTTGGTCGCGCTGCCGCCGACGTCCAAAAAATTGGCCGGCGTCTCGCCATAGAGCTTGATGATGTCCATGGTCGCCATGGCGAGCCCAGCGCCGTTGACCATGCAGCCGATCGTGCCGTCAAGCGCCACGTAGTTCAGATCGTGGCGTGATGCTTCAATTTCTTTTTCATCCTCCTCGTTGAGATCGCGCAGCGCCGCGACATCGGCGTGGCGATAAAGTGCGTTGTCATCGAAGGCGATCTTGGCGTCGAGACAAATCAGTTGACCCGCTTTGGTCACAACCAGCGGATTGATCTCAAGCAGGCTCATGTCTTTCGCCACGAACGCGTGGTAGAGCCTCGGCAACATGTCTTCGGCTTGTTTGGTCAGCTCGCGGCTAAAGCCGAAGACCTGCGCCACGTGGCGCGCGTGATGCTGCATGAACCCGGTCGTCGGATCGACCGAAAAGGTCACGATCTTATCCGGCGTCTTGTGCGCGACCTCTTCGATATCCATGCCGCCTTCGGTGGAAGCGACAAAGGCGATGCGCGAGGTCGAGCGATCGACCAGCGTCGAGAGGTAATATTCGCGGTCAATCGCCGAGCCTTCCTCGATATAGACGCGGCGCACCTGTCGGCCTTGCGGTCCAGTCTGATGCGTGACCAGAACCGAACCGAGCAGCCGTTCGGCCTCACGCTTGGCGTCGGCGACCGATTTGACGACTTTGACGCCGCCAGCTTTGCCGCGGCCGCCGGCATGGATTTGCGCCTTGACCACCCAGACCGGGCCGCCCAGTTCGTTGGCGGCCTTTTCCGCGTCCGACGCGGTGAACGCAGCGATCCCATGCGGTACCGGCACGCCGAATTCACGCAATATCGCCTTGGCCTGATATTCGTGGATGTTCATTTTGTTCCTGCGCAGTCCAGACGCGATGCAGCGACTAACCGTGCACTGCCGATCGGAACCTCAATCTTCGAGGGTCCCGGGTCTGCAGTGCACCACCTTATGCTGCGCTGCGCCCGGGAAAAGTGAATTTATTTTCCCAGATCGGGCGCGATTTTCCTACAGGCATCGACAAGAGTCTGCACCGCCTGCGCCGATTTCTCGAACATCGTGCGCTCGGCGCTGTTGAGTTCAATTTCGACGATCCGCTCGACCCCCTTGCTGCCGATCACAACTGGCACCCCGACATAAATATCTTTCAGATCGTATTCGCCGTTGAGCCAGGCGGCGGCCGGCAGCACCCGTTTCTTGTCGCGCAGATAACTCTCCGCCATGGCAATCGCCGAAGAGGCCGGCGCGTAAAAGGCCGAGCCGGTACGCAGCAGGCTGACGATCTCGCCGCCGCCGTTGCGGGTGCGTTCGACAATCTCATCGATCCGCGCCTGCGTGGTCCAACCCAACTTCACCAGATCAGGCAGCGGTATGCCGGCGACCGCGGAATAGCGCACCAGCGGCACCATGCTGTCACCGTGGCCGCCCAGCACAAAAGCCGTGACGTCCTCGACCGAGACGTTGAATTCATCGGCCAGGAAATAACGAAAGCGCGCCGAATCGAGCACCCCAGCCATGCCGATGACCATGGTCTTCGGCAGGCCGCAGCACTTCTGCAGCGCCCAGACCATCGCGTCCAACGGGTTCGTGATGCAGATAACGAAGGCATTGGGCGCATACTTTTTGATCCCGGCGCCAACCTGCTCCATCACTTTCAAATTGATCCCGAGCAGATCGTCGCGGCTCATGCCGGGCTTGCGCGGCACGCCAGCAGTGACGATGCAGACCGCCGCACCCTCGATCGCTTCGTAAGAATTGGCGCCGGAAAAGCGGGCGTCAAAGCCCTCGACGGGCGAAGACTGGACGAGATCGAGCGCCTTGCCCTGCGGCACCCCTTCGGCCACGTCGAACAAGACGACGTCGCCGAGCTCTTTGAGCCCGATGAGGTGAGCCAGCGTGCCGCCAATCTGGCCCGAACCTATCAATGCGATCTTGCTTCGCGGCATCAGACGAATGTCCTTGAGGGCTAGAAAGGCCGGGCTGCCGGCGTCATTAGCCGTTTCGGATGACGCGTTCAAGTCGGCGCCAGGCGCGGGCCGGGAACGCAAGCGCCGCGGCCACCGTTGATGAGCCGGTGGACGCGCAAGCGTCGCCTGTACGAATCGTGAAGGATGCTACCCCACGCACGCGAGTCCTAAAGAAGATGACGATCAAGAGCAAAACCGGATCGAAAAAATCGTCGGCGAAGCGCTTGCTGTCCATGTTTGGACCGGGGCTGGTGACCGGTGCCGCCGACGATGATCCGAGCGGCATCGCAACCTATTCGCAAGGCGGCGCGCAGTTCGGTTACACGATGAGCTGGACGATGTTCTTAACGACGCCGTTCATGATCGCAATCCAGATGGTTACCGCCCGCATCGGCGCAGTGACCGGTGCCGGGCTCGCGGCGAATCTACGCAAGGCGCTGCCCGCCGCAGCGCTTTACCTCATGGTCGGGCTGCTGCTCATTGCCAACACGATCAATATCGCGGCCGACATCGCGGCGATGGGCGATGCCTTACGGCTCGTCGCCGGCGGACCGGTGCTGGTCTATGTCGCGCTGTTCGGGATCGGCTGTCTCGCCGCCGAGATCCTGGTGCCTTATCACCGCTATTCGCAATACCTGAAAATTCTGACGCTAGTTCTTTTTGCTTACGTAGCAGCCGCGTTCAGCGTCCATGTCGAGTGGCAACAGGTCTTGGCCGCGACCTTCATTCCGCATCTATCGTGGGATCGCGATCTCACACTCATGCTGGTGGCGATCTTCGGCACGACAATCAGCCCGTACATGTTTTTCTGGCAAGCCTCGCTCGAAGCGGAAGAGCGCAAACTGCGCGCCAATGCCGGCGCGAGCGACGCATCGAGGGCCAGGAAACGTCTCGGCCAGCGCGATGTTTCGCGCATCCGGTTCGATACCGTAACCGGCATGCTCTATTCCAATCTCATCGGCTTCTTCATCATCGTTACCACCGCCGCCACATTGCACGCCCACGGCATCACGCAGATCAGCACCGCAGAACAGGCCGCCGAGGCGTTGCAGCCGCTCGCCGGACCGCTCGCGTTTTTCCTGTTCTCCATCGGAATTATAGGCACTGGGCTCCTTGCGGTGCCGGTGCTGGCGGGTTCGGCCGGCTATGCTGTGGCGGAGAGCTTTGGCTGGCGCGGCAGCCTCGAACTGCCGGCGCGCCACGCGCCCGGTTTTTATTTGATCGTTGCTGCGGCGACGATCGCCGGCGTGGTCGCGGCTTTGACTCCGCTCAATCCAATTCGGATGCTGTTCTGGAGCGCCGTGGTCAACGGCGTCGTCGCGGTGCCGCTAATGGCCGCAATGATGATCGTTGTCGCCAACCGCAAAATCATGGGTGCGTTTGCCGCGTCGCGCCTGCTCATGATCGGCGGCTGGGCAGCAACGGCCCTGATGGGCGCGGTGGTCGCGGCAATGCTGCTTGCAAATCTCGCCGGATAGACTGATCGCGGCGCCAATCAGGTCTCCACAATCCCGCTTGACGAGCCCGACAGTCGCTCGTGGCCGGCGCCATGCGGGCGCGCCAAATAAGCTTGCGATCGCATTTCGATCAGGCGGGACGTGGTGCGCTTGAACTCACGCGCTTCAAAGCCTTCGTCGGCGTGGTAGAGCGCGTCCGGGGCTGCGGCGGCAGATGCGATCAGTTTCACGTTCATATCGTAAAAGGTGTCGATCAGGATGATAAAGCGTTTGGCGGCATTGCGGTCGTCGTAGGTCATCACTGGAACGTGGTCGAGAATGACGGTGTGAAACTCGCGCGCAATCCTCAGATAGTCTGCGGCGGCAAGTGGCTCCTCGCAAAGATCGTGGAATGAAAACCGCGCAACGCCCATAAAGGCGCGCGGTACATGGACGGAGCGTCCTTTCACAGCCAATTCCAACGCGCCGCCGCGCTCTCCGCCACCAAGCCGCCGCCAGGCTTGATCGAGCGACGCATCGGCCGCCGCGTCGTCCGGCACATACCAGACCGGTTGCCCGGTGAGCTTTTCCAAACGGAAATCGGTGCGGGCGCTGAGCTGGATGACGTCCATGCGCGCGTTCAGCATATCGATGAACGGCAGGAACAAGGCGCGGTTGAGCCCATCTTTGTAAAGCTCGTCGGGCGGCACATTTGCCGTGGCCACCAAAATGATGCCGCGTTCAAAGAGTTGTGCAAAAAGCCGGCCAAGGATCATGGCGTCGGCGATGTCGGTGACGTGAAATTCGTCGAAGCACAACAGCCAAGCCTCCGCGGCCAATTCCTCGGCGACAAGTCTGATCGGGTCCTCGTCTGCATGTTCGCCGAACTTCACTTTCTGCCTGATCGCGTAAATGCGTTCGTGCACATCAAGCATGAATTCGTGGAAATGTGCGCGGCGCTTTTGCGCCACCGGACTGCTTTCGAAAAACAGATCCATCAGCATCGTCTTGCCGCGCCCGACGTCGCCGCAGATGTAGATACCCTTGATCGGCGGGAGGGCCCGCTCGCGGTTCGCGAACAGCCAACCTAGCGGCGAAGATTTTCGCGTCAGGCGATATTCGGCGATGCGGGTTTCGAGCTCCGTCATTTTTTCAACAATGACAAGCTGAGCATCGTCGCGCTCGATGCGACCGGCGGCGACATTGGCGACGTAACGCGTTGCGACGGGGCTCGCCATCAGAATTCAGCCATCGGATTGGCGTTTGCGCTGCGGATCGTGATTAACGCTTTGGGTGAAAAGTGGCGGGATTGCTTGGGCGAAGATGGACCGCATCAGCGCCATTGCCGACGAGATGCCAAGCGCAAGTCTTCATGCCAAGCACAAGTCTTCGCTTCGTCAACAAACGGTCGCAAACGTGTCGAGAGCCATGCGTATACGGAATATAGGCATGCTGCTCAATCCTTCGCCTTGCCAAATTGCCGACGCCGCACAACATCATGGTCTGATTCGCGAGCGCACGAATCATCCGCTGCGCTCGCGCGCTTTCCGGGAGGAAGCGAATAAAGGAGGGTCTTTTCGACGACAACGTCAGGAGACCCAATGAACGAAGTCCTTCCCGAAGGTGGCGTGGTCCGCAAATTGTGGATCGGAGAATCGGCCAAATACCGCGAGCATTTGTTGCGTCTTGACCCGCAAAGCCGGCGCAACCGGTTTTCAGGGGGCGTCTCCGATCACTTCATCAGCAAATACGTCGATCTCACGACCGGCTTAGACGCGGTTGTACATGGCTTTTTCGTCGGCAATACAATACGCGGCGCGGCGGAGTTACGTCCGCTCGGCGCGGGTTTTCCGCGCGAGGCCGAGGCCGCGATCAGCGTCGAAAAGGCGTGGCAGAGTCACGGCGTGGGTTCGGCATTGCTTGGCCGCACCTTGCTCGCCGCCTGCAACCGCGGCTTTCGGCATCTGCATATGGCGTGCCTAGCCGACAACCAGCGTATGCAGCAGCTCGCGCAAAAATTCGACGCCGAGCTTTCCTTCGATTTCGAAAGTGTCGTCGGCGAGGTCGAGTCGTCGCGTCCGACGCCACTGTCGTTGATCCGTGAAATGATGTCCGACAGTCACGGCTTCGCCACCGCCATGCTCGATCTGCAATCGCGCATGCTGCGAGCTAGAGCATGATCCGGAAAAGTGGGAGCCGGTTTTCCGAAAAGATCATGCTCCACCAAAATTGCATGATCCGGAAAAGTGGGACACGCTGGATCGATTGCGCTCTGGCAGCATCAGCAGACAAGCAAACCGTTTCCCCGGCTCAGCCGACGCGTTGCGTGCGCCGCATCTCCTGGCCGGAAAGCGGGTAAGCCTCCTCGACGATGTAAGGACCGCCGCCGATCGAGGCGCGCGACGAGAACAAAACGAAACGCGAGACTTCGAACGAGGAGGAGCGGTAATGGCCGCGCGCCGCCAGGTATTCGGCCACTTGCTGGCTCGATGAATCGCGCAAGCGCGCCAGCGTCACGTGCGGCGTATATTTGCGTCCCTCGGGCTCGAGCCCGAGGCGTTGCAGGAGCCGATCGTGCTCGGCCTGCAGCTCCATTAATGACGCGACCGGCGCCGCGGCTGCGACTAGGGCCCGTGGTTTGCGGCCGCCGAACGAGGTCAGCCCGTCAAGGCGCAGATCGAAGGCGTGACGGTGAACACGTCCGAGTACGCCAGCGATCTCGCGCGCCAATGCGTCATCGATGTCGCCGATAAAGCGCAGCGTGAGATGATAATTCTCCGGGTCGATCCAGCGCGCTCCAGACAGGCCGCCCCGCATAATGGCAAGCGACTGGCCGATCGACGGCGGGACTTCAACTCCGGTGAACAAGCGGGGCATGACAACCTCCGCACAGGCGGGAACGAGGCCTCGGGCCGCCTGCGGCGTTTGCGCCGACTTTGCCGCCCGGTGATTCGCAACACACTGAGAATGGGCGGATCGCTGCGTGTGCGCAACCCGTCAGGACTGTTTTTGTGCCCGAACGCGGGCAATGAGCTCCTCGACTTTCGGCAAAATCCCGCGAACGATGACGCCGACGCCCGCCGCATTCGGATGCAGCCCATCCGGCAAAGTCAGCGTCCGGTCAGCGGCAACGCCATCGAGAAAGAACGGGTAGAGCGGCACGCCATACTTTGCCGCCAGTTCGGGATAGATGCGGTCGAAGGCGCGACCATACTCGGCGCCTAAGTTCGGCGCGGCCCTCATGCCGCACAGCAAGATAGAGATGTGACGCTGCACCAATCGGGCCAAAATCGTATCGAGCGCGTCGCGCGTGATTTGTGGATCGATGCCGCGCAGCATGTCATTGGCGCCGAGCTCGACAATCGCCACATCGGTGCCCGGCGGCAGCGACCAATCCAGTCGCGCAAGCCCGCCGGAAGCGGTGTCGCCGGAAACCCCGGCATTGGCGATCACAACGCTGAAGCCGTCCGCCGCCAACGCCGCCTCCAAGCGCGGCACGAAGCCGTCTTTGGCGGGAAGTCCATAGCCAGCGGTCAGGGAATCGCCCAGCGCAACGACATGGACCGGCATTTGGATCGGCATTTCGCCATGCGCCAATTGCGCCGTTGTCGCGGCGAAGAACAAGAGACTACAAAGCACCGTGATTTGGTAGAAAGCCTGCCGCCACCCATATGAGCGCACGCGTGCCAACTGATCAGAACCGCTTGCCAAGATGAATGACATTTCCGGGCATCTGTTAGCCGGCGAAGCCGTGGCGCTCGGCGGCGTCAACCTTGCGCTCGGCCGCGGCGCAGCGCGCGTCCATATTCTAAAAAACATCGATCTTCATATAGGTCGTGGCGAGGCCGTTGCCTTACTTGGCCCGTCGGGCTCGGGCAAGTCCACGCTCCTCATGGTGATGACCGGACTGGAGCGGCCGGATTCCGGCTCGGTCGTGGTTGCCGGGCAGGATTTGCTCGGCCTGGACGAGGACCGGCTGGCCCGCTTTCGCGGCAAGAACATCGGCATCGTCTTTCAGGCCTTCCATTTGATCCCGACCATGACCGCACTGGAGAATGTCGCAGTGCCGCTCGAACTGGCCGGCATTCGCGACGCGGACGCCATCGCCGAACGCGAACTCGCCGCGGTCGGACTGGCGCAACGCGCCCGCCACTATCCCGCCGAGCTTTCCGGCGGCGAGCAACAGCGCGTCGCCCTCGCCCGGGCCTTGGCGCCCAATCCCGCCATCATCGTCGCCGACGAACCGACCGGCAATCTCGACGAGGCGACCGGACGCGACATCATCGAGCTTCTATTCCGCGGCCAGGCCGAACGCGGCACCACGCTTGTTCTGGTTACCCACGATTCCGCGCTCGCTGCGCGCTGCAGTCGCGTGCTGCATATGCGTTCGGGACACATCGAGAGCCGCGCAAGCGTGGCGAGCAAAGTCGAATGACTGTGGCCGCCAAGGCACCATCGGCACTGGCCATATCCGGCACAGGCGGGCGTCCACCCGGGTTTGCAGTACGATTCGCCTGGCGCGATCTGCGCGGTGGGTTGCGCGGCTTTGGCGTTTTCATCGCCTGCATCGCGCTCGGCGTCTTGGCGATTGCCGGCGTCGGCTCGGTAGCGGCGAGCCTCAATGAGGGCATCGCCAAAGCGGGCCGCGTCATCCTCGGCGGCGATCTCGCCTTTTCGTTCATTCAACGTGAAGCAGACGACACCGAGCGCGCGTTCCTCACCGCGCACGGTACGGTCTCCGCTGCTGCAACCTTGCGGGCGATGGCCCGGCCGCTGCCGGACCGCCCAACAGCCGCAACCGCGACCGGCCCTGCCGCCACTCTGGTCGAAGTCAAAGCCGTCGACGATCAATACCCGCTGTTCGGCGCGGTGACGACCGATCCCGCACTACCGCTTACGGCCTTGCTTGCGCCAAGCGACGGCGCGTTCGGCGCTGCAGCGGATCCGCTACTATTGACGCGGCTCGGCTTGAAAATCGGCGACCGCATAACAGTAGGCAATGCGCAATTCGAGTTGCGCGCCGCGCTCACCGGCGAACCGGACAAACTCGCGGCCGGCATTAGCCTTGGTCCGCGCCTCTTGATCAGTGAAACGGCGCTGCGCACCACCGGCCTTCTGCAACCCGGCAGTCTGGTGCGATGGCAATATCGGCTGCGATTACCAGAGGCCCGGTCGAGCGATGGCGCAGTGACGGCGCTCGACCAACAGGCGCAAGCCGAATTTCCGCAAGCCGGCTGGGAAATCCGCAGCCGCGGCAAAGCCTCGCCGCAGCTCGAACGCAATGTCGAGCGCTTCTCGCAATTCTTGACGCTGGTCGGGCTGGCGACGCTGCTGGTCGGCGGCGTCGGCGTCGCTAATGCGGTCGCCAGTCATTTGGCGCGCAATCGCGAGAGCATCGCGACCTTGAAAGCGCTCGGCGCAACCGGCGGCCGCATCTTCGGCGTCTATTGCACCGAGATACTCGCAGTCGCGTTGTTCGCCGCAGTCATAGGCGCCGCAGTGGGTGCGGCACTGCCTTTCCTCATCGCTCAGTTGTTCGGCGCCGTCATTCCGCTGCCTGTCGCCCCGGCGCTTCATCCGGCTGTGCTGGCGCTGGCGGTGCTTTACGGTTTGCTCACCGCGCTGGCTTTTTCACTGTGGCCGCTCGGCCGCGCCCACGATGTCTCGGTATCGATGCTGTTCCGCGATCAGGTCGCCGGCGAGCGGGCGTGGCCGCGTACACGCTACATCGCCGGCAGCGCTTTAATTGTTGCAATGCTTGCGGCGCTCGCCGTCTTCACCACCTACGATCGCCGCATCGCGGCGTTCTTCCTCGCCGCCGCCGCAGTGGTGTTTTTGTTGCTGCGACTGACCGCGGCGCTCGTCATGTGGATTGCGCGGCATGCGCCGCGCCAGAAATCGACTGTGCTGCGGCTCGCGATCGCCAATATGCATCGCGCCGGTGCCTTGACGCCGAGCGTAATGCTGTCGTTCGGCCTTGGGCTGGCGATGCTGGTGACGGTAGTGGAGATCGACGGCAATCTGCATCGCGAATTTGCCGCCGCGCTGCCGGATAAGGCGCCGTCGTTCTTTTTCCTGGACATTCCGGCGGCGCCAGCGGATCGCTTTGATGCTTTTATCGGCCAACAGGCGCCGGGCGCAAAACTCGAACGGGTGCCGATGCTGCGCGGGCGGATCGTCGCGGCAAAAGGCATCAATGCCGACGAGCTCAAGCCTCCCGACCGTTCGCGCTGGGTGCTGCGCGGCGACCGCGGCATCACCTATGCGCGCGCGGTGCCGCCCGGCTCGCGGGTCGTCGACGGTCAATGGTGGAGCGCTTCCTATGCAGGCGAGCCGCTCGTCTCGCTCGAAGAAAGGACCGCGCGCGATCTCGCCCTGAAGATCGGCGACACGATCACCGTCAATGTGCTTGGCCGCAACGTCACGGCGCGGATCGCCAATCTGCGCGCGGTTGATTGGGAGAACCTCGGCATCAATTTCGTGCTGGTGTTCTCGCCCGGCATTTTCGACGGTGCGCCGCACAGCGATATCGCCACGCTGACTTTTGCCGACGGCGGCACGACCGCCGCGGAGGCGACACTCATCAAGGCGCTCGCGGTTTCCTTTCCGAGCGTCACTACAGTGCGGGTGAAGGACGCGCTCGAAGCAGTGGATGCACTGGTCGGCAAACTCGTACTGGCGCTGCGCGGTGCGAGCGCGATCACGCTCGTCGCCGCAGCCTTGGTGCTCGGCGGCGCGCTCGCCGCCAGCC
>JBASAH010000479.1:0-4182 GCA_049650505.1 Xanthobacteraceae bacterium | reverse complement strand
CGGCAAAGGCCGCAGCGGCGCAAGCCTATGGCGCACCCTCGCCAGCGCATGTCGTGGCCGCGCCAGGAACGCAAATTCTCCTGCCGCTTGTCGCCGCGTTGGTACGTCCGGGACGCGCCGCGGTGCTTGCGCCAACCTATGGCGAACACGCGCGCGCCGCGGCGCTGGCCGGCCATGATGTTATCGAGATTGCCGATCTTGATGCCGCGACGGCGGCAACACTTTTCATTGTAACCAATCCAAACAATCCGGACGGCAGGCTGTTCGACAAGAACGCTCTGATGATGCTGGCAAAGCGGCTGGAATCGCGCGGCGGCCTTCTCGTCGTCGACGAAGCCTTCATGGACGTCGGGCCGCGCGACGCCAGTCTCGCAGGCGAGGTCGGACGCAGGGCGATCGTCGTATTACGATCGTTCGGCAAATTTTTCGGGCTCGCCGGTATCCGGCTCGGCTTTGCACTGGCCGCGCCGTATTTGGCAGCTCGGCTCGCGGCACAGCTTGGTCCGTGGGCGGTTTCCGGGCCGGCATTGGCGATCGGTGTCGAGGCGCTGACCGATCGCGCTTGGATGCAGCAGGCGCGCTGCCGGCTTACGGAAGAAACCACTCGGCTCGATGAAATTCTCGCCGACAGCGGGCTCGAGATTGTCGGCGGCACGCCGCTGTTTCGCCTGGTGCGCACGGCGGCGGCGCTGGAACTCTTCCATCACCTCGGCCACGCTGGAATTCTTGTCCGCATGTTCCCGGCGCACCCTTCCTGGTTGCGCTTCGGCCTGCCGGCGGCGGAGCAAGATTGGGACCGGCTGCAGATTGCAATGGCCGCCTATGCCAACAGAGGCATTAGCCTTCGGTCGTGAACATGCGCGTCAATCGCCAGATCGAGGAAGTCGCGTCAGCGCCGCCACAGACCGGCTTCGATGCGGCGTTTCGCGCGCGGCTGCGCGACCTTCTAGTTTGGCGACGGGATGTCCGGCGTTTTCGGCGGGATGCGCTGCCGGATGGCGCATTGGAATCCTTGATCGAGCTCGCGTGTCTTGCTCCTTCAGTCGGTTTGAGCCAGCCGTGGCGCTTCGTCATTGTCGAGGATCGTGCGCTGCGCGCGGCCATTCGCGAAAATTTTGCGGCGTGCAACGCCGAGGCGCTGGCGGCGCAGGCGGCACAACGCGCCGGACTTTACGCGCGATTGAAGCTCGCCGGATTGGACGAGGCACCGGTGCATTTCGCGGTGTTCGCTGATCGCGCAACGACGCAAGGCCACGAACTCGGTCGCCGGACGATGCCGGAAATGATCGACTATTCGGCCGTCACTGCGGTGCATACGATCTGGCTTGCGGCGCGCGCCCAGGGTATCGGTTTGGGCTGGATTTCAATTCTCGATCCGGCGGCGATGACGGCCATTCTGGACGTGCCGGCGGCGTGGAAATTCATCGGCTATTTTTGTCTTGGCTATCCGGAAGCCGAGGATACGATTCCCGAGCTCGAACAAGCTGGATGGGAGCAGCGAAGTCCGATAGCCTCGATCATCATCCGTCGTTAGCAAGTCCGTCGTTAACAAGTCCGTCGTTAACACGTCCGTCGTTAGCGCATCGCGCTGGGCGGTCTCGCTGTTTTTTCCTGATGGCCCGATGCCGTGAGCGGCAAGCGGGGTTTGGCCGTACCGGGAAGATAGCGGCCGGCTATGACCGGATCGAGTTGCCGCACCGCGTTGTCGGGCAGGCGGCGCCAGATCTCGTCGCGACCGAATAAAGCGATGCCGAGATAACCGCGCACGGTCAGCGTCTCGCTGTCGGGACTGACTCGCATCATCGCACTGTAAATGTTGCCGTCCCGTGGATCGAGGATATTGCCGCCCTGGTAAACCAGGCCGTCGCGCTGCATCTCCCTGATCAGCGGCAGCCCGAGCAGCGGCTGGTTCTTGCGGTCGTCGCGGCAACTCGAACAGATCGGATTTTTCGGGTCTTCCGGCCGGGGAAAAAGCCTAGCGATCACCCCTTCATAAAGGCCGCCGTGTTCGACGAATAGGAACCAGCCGACCGTCTGGCCGGTTTGCTCGTCCACTTTTTGCCACAAGCCCGTTGCGGCCGGCTGCTCCGGGACGGCCGATTGTGGTGCCGATATCGCCACAGAACTGGCAAAAAAACTCGCCGCCAATGCGGTCACGACCTTTGCGGATTGCAACACCAACGGAACCCTCCATTGGAATTTGAACTCTGCGCCGGCCGGATAGATCGTTTGACAATGCGGTGATTTCACGACGCCTGATCGTGCCGCGGCATTGGATGCTCTCGCGTTATTTTCGTCGAGGCGGCCAACAATCGCTTGATCCAGGCGTTACCGGTGTTATTGGGGGAACTCACAAGCCGTGACCGCCGGCCCGGCGCGCTCGCGATTTCTCGACAGTTTTGTGACCCGCGATTAATGACCGGGGTTTTGTGATTGGGTTTTGTGACTGCAATCTCCGACAGCTGGCCTAAAGCATGCGTGTATTCGTCCCAATTTCGGTTGGCGGCTGGACCCGTTTGTTCAGTCGATGGGATATTCTCGCCGTTCTTCTGATCCTCGGCCTTCTGGTTTTTCTCGGCGAAGCAAGTCGGAATCTTTTCGAGCCTCTGGCTGAATTGCAACGGCAGCCGCCCTCGCTAGATCCGCGCAATCTGCCTGAATACGCCGCACGCACCACGTTGCGCATGCTGATCGCCATGGTGCTGTCACTTTTTTTCACCTTCACCTATGCGACGCTCGCGGCAAAAAGCAGACCCGCCGAACGGCTGCTCGTGCCGCTTCTCGATATTCTGCAATCGGTACCGATTCTCGGCTTCATTTCGATAACCGTCGTCTTTTTCATGAGCCTGGCGCCCGGGCGCGTATTGGGCGCGGAATTCGCTTCCATTTTTGCGATTTTTACCAGCCAAGCCTGGAACATGGCGTTTAGCTTTTACCAATCGTTGCGCACGGTGCCGACCGAACTCGAAGAAGCGGCGCGCAATTTTCGGCTCAGCGCGTGGATGAGATTCTGGCGCCTCGACGTTCCCTTTGCCATGCCGCAGCTGATCTGGAACATGATGATGTCGATGTCCGGCAGCTGGTTCTTCGTCGTCGCCTCGGAGGCGATCAGCGTCGGCAATACGACCGTGACGTTGCCGGGCATCGGCTCGTACATTGCGCTTGCCATCGAGCGTCGTAATCTCGCCGCGGTGTGCTGGGCAATCGGCACCATGCTGGTCGTGATCCTGATCTACGATCAGGTCCTGTTCCGGCCGCTCGTCGCGTGGGCTGACCGCTTCCGCTTCGAGCAGGAGCCTGGCGTGCCGGCGCCGCAATCCTGGGTGTTCGATGTGTTGCGCCGCTCGCGCATCATCGAACGGCTAACCCAGCCGGTCGCCGGCTTGTGGCGTTTATCGTTGCGCCGGCAAAAAAATGACAAGGCGCCCGCTGGCGCACTGGCCAAGCGAGCCGGCCGGAGCTTGGCGTTGCTATCCGCCGCGGTCGTCTTTGTTTTGGCGGCAATGACGTTGTGGCAAGTGGCGCAATTCGCGGTCGAGGGTCTCGCGCTGCGCGACGTCGGCATCACCATGGTGCTGGGCTTTGCCACGCTCGCGCGCGTGGTCGTGCTCATCGCGATTGCGACCCTGATCTGGGTGCCGATCGGGGTGTGGGTCGGAACGCGGCCGCGCGTTGCCAATTTCGTGCAGCCGATAGCGCAATTCCTTGCGGCATTCCCGGCCAACCTGCTGTTTCCGATTGTGGTCTCGGGCATTGTCGCCTGGCAACTCAATCCGAATATTTGGCTCAGCCCGCTGATGATTCTCGGCACACAGTGGTACATCGTGTTCAATGTCATCGCCGGCGCAGCGGCGATCCCGGCTGAGCTGCGTTCGGTCGCGGTCAATTTGCGTGTGCGCGGCTGGTTGTGGTGGCGCCGTGTCGCGCTGCCCGCGGTGCTGCCCTATTATGTGACGGGCGCGATCACCGCATCGGGCGGGTCGTGGAACGCGAGCATCGTCGCGGAGGTCGCGTCCTGGGGCGATCAGCATCTGCGCGCCGATGGACTGGGCGCCTATATTGCCGAACAGACCGATGCTGGCGATTTTCACCGCATCGTGCTCGGCATCGCGGTGATGAGCCTGTTCGTTGTCGTGATCAATCGCGTGTTCTGGCGACCGCTTTACCGCTACGCCGAACGCA
>JBASAH010000478.1:0-25528 GCA_049650505.1 Xanthobacteraceae bacterium | reverse complement strand
GAGGGCAGCTGAAGCACAACCGGACCGACTGCCGCAGCTCGTTGACGACCTGAAGAACAAGGCAGAATTAATAATCACCCAGAGCTACGCTGCGGCTCGAGTCGTCAAAGGTCGCTCAAATCTCCCTGTGGTTGCGGTCACAGGTGCCGATCCGGTTGCGATGGGCTTGTGCGAACCCGAGCTGAGAAGGACAGCAATTCGCCCACATCGAGCCAGCGAAACCCATCAACGCGCCTTAGTCCAATTATGTTGCAGTACATGAGTCTGCTTCTGGCCCAAAGCGGACACCAAATGACTACCAGCGAATGTCCGCTTTCAGGGGTAAAGCGGACATCGAAATTTAAGAGCGTCACGTCCGCTTTTGACCCGAAGCAGACATGGTGTTGACCAAACCGCTTTTAATGTTTTTAGCCAGGGCGCGCTCGCTAAATAGAGGGGCCGCGCCGATACAGCGCGGCCTCACGTCAATGCCCCGGAGTTTCTAAATCCCGTTGGGCGTGCAGGCCATTAGCAACTTTGCCGATTCAAGAAGATTTGCTCCGGTGAGATCCACGCGACCAGCGTTTGGGAGCACGAAGACCACGTCGTTCACAGTTTCCATCGTGTATCCTCTATCGTGCTCGTTTTCCGTGATTATTACGCAACGGTTCAAATTGTATCCCGGTGCCGCTGCATTGATTGCCGCTGTGGCTTGTGCGACGGCTGTTGCCGTGGCGACCCCTTGGGGTCCGGGGTTGGTACGATCCAGTATATTGCTGAGGCTTGCGTCGCCGTTCCATGCATTGACGATCACTTGCGCAATGCCGGGAACAGCATCTGGCGGCATCGCAAATTCCGGGACCGTCATTTCTAGGCCACCCTTGTTCTTTTTGATACCACCTGGTGCCGTTGGTGCCACTGTTAAGCCCTCCCTGATGAAAGCTGCCACGGCACCTGACCGCCTGTCGGGTGCCTACCATCATCTCACACCTGCGCCCGCGAAACCGCAAGGCCCCGACGAGGCGCGCCCCAAGTCGCTGACCTCCGCTTTCGGGCAAAGCGTATCGGTTCAAAACGAGTGCTTCGAGGATGCGACAGCGCGATTTTTTTGCGGGGGTGCGGCGGCGCGGCCGCCACCACAGTTTGGCCGCTAGCCGCGGCCGAGCGCGCCGCGTCGAGTGTCTAAGGTCTAATCCGGCTCCTTCCACCATGTGGTTCGAGCCGGTACGATGCTGGCCCTTGACCTAGAGGCGGATATGAGACGCCGCGAGTTCAACACGCTAATGGGCGTCACTGCCGCGCTATCGGCGTTGCCGTGCGCTGCGGCGGCGCTCGACTACCCGACGCGGCCGGTGCATTGGATTGTCGGATTCCCGCCCGGCGGCGCGACCGACATCATCGCGCGGCTGATGGGCCAATGGCTATCCGAGCGGCTCGGCCAGTCATTCGTCATCGACAATCGGCCGGGCGCCGGCAGCAACATCGGCACCGAAGCGGTCGCCCATGCGCCGGCGGACGGCTACACGCTGCTCCTGATCAGCGGGGCGCAGCCGATCAACGCCACGCTCTACGAGCATCTCAACTACAATTTGGTCCGCGATATCGCCCCAGTCGCGAGCATCAGCCGCGAGCCCAACCTGATGGTGGTGCACCCCTCGGTTCCGGTGACGACCGTTCCCGAGTTCATCGCCTACGCCACGGCCAATCCGGGCAAGCTCACCATGGCGTCGTCCGGCAACGGCACCATCGTCCATATCAGCGGCGAGATGTTCAAGATGATGACCGGGGTGAGCATGCTGCACGTGCCTTATCGCGGCGCCGGCCCGGCGGTGACCGATCTCATTGCCGGACAGGTGCAGGTAATGTTCGCCACGATGCCCGTCCCGACGGTGGCGGAGTACGTGCCGGGCTACGAGGCGACCGCGGTCTACGGCTGCGGCGCGCCAAAGAACACGCCTACCGAGATCGTCGACAAGCTCAACCACGAGATCAACGCGATTCTCGGCGATGCCAAGGTCAAGGCGCGGCTCGCCGATCTGGGCGGCACGGCGCTCGCCGGATCGCCGGTCGACTACGCCAAGCTCCTCGCCGAGACCACGGAGAAATGGGCCAAGGTCATCCGCGCGGCAAACATCAAGGTGGATTGATCACGGTCTCCTTGGTCGGCGCAGCGCCCCCGCTTCAGCGCTGCGCCGCCATTGTCTGCGGAACAGCCTTGAATTTCGGCTCGCGGTCGAGCGTGCACATCTGCACGAGGTGACATAGCGGCTCGGCAGCTTGTCAAGCTTCTCCGCGGCGCCAGGACCGCAGACATGCCCATCGAACAGCCGACCAAATTTGAATTTGTAACCATATGAGGGCGGACGCTCGGTGTCCAAGTGTCGCGATCGATGCAATTGTTGGCCGACGAGCTGATCGAATAGCTCCATTTTTGCTGCGGTTGCTCACGTCCGTTTATGGCCCATAGCGGACATGACAATCATGTTCGCGAATGTCCGCTTTCGGGGGCAAAGCGGACATCGAAATTTAAGATCGTCACGTCCGCTTTTGACCTCTTTCGGACATTTCCCCCAGCTTCGATCTGACCACTTTCGACCAGCCGGTCTAACCCGTACGATGGGTGGTGCTCGGCCCGGGAGAGGTAATGAGGCGGCGCGAATTTCTGACATTTTTTGCTGGGCTCACGACGTGGCCCTTTGGAGTGCAGGCTGAGCAGGCGGCAATCCCGGCAGTTGGCTTCCTCAGCAGCTTGTCGGCTGCGGCTCTCACCGGACCAGTTGCTGCATTCCAAAAACGGACTACACAGTGTCGGATACACGGAAGGAAAAAACGTCGAAATTGAGTTTCGCTGGGCGGATGGGCATTATGATCGACTTTCCGCACTGGCGGCCGACTTAGTGAAGCGCCAAGTAGCAGTCATTGTTACGGTCGGCGGAGACCCGCCAGCATTCGCCGCAAAAGCGGCTTCGACTACGATCCCCATAGTGTTCATGGTCGGTCGGAATCCTGTCGAACTGGGCCTGGTGAGAAGTTTGAATCAGCCAGGCGGGAACGCAACAGGCATAAATCTGCAGATAAGCGAAATTGAATCAAAGCGGATCGAGCTAATACGACAGCTTGCTCCGACGCGTAATGTTTTGGCGGTTCTTATAAATCCGAAAAACGCGGATGCCGATGTGCAGCTAAAGGTGGTGCAGTCGGCAGCTCATGCTCTCAATGAGCAGATCAAGATTTTCAACGTCAGCACTGAAGGTGAGCTCGAAGAGGCGTTCGCCAGCTTTAAAGGAGACAACATCGGGGGTTTCATCCTTCTTACCGATCCATTTTTCGTGGACCGCCGCGACCAGATCATATCATCTGCGGCTCAGGGCCGTTTCCCCGGCGTCTACTTCCTTCGCGAATTTGCGGAATCCGGCGGACTCGTGAGCTACGGTAGCAGTCTTGCAGAAGCGTACCGTCAGGCGGGTGTTTACGTCGGCAAAATATTGAGCGGCGTCAAACCAAGTGACCTGCCAGTGGTGCAGCCGATCAAGTTCGATTTGGTAATCAATCTGAAGACTGCGAGAGCCCTCGACTTAAATGTGCCGCCGTCGCTGCTCGCACTTGCCGACGAGGTGATCGAATAGCCGAGCCGATGTCGCCTATTGGCCCAAAGCGGACATCGAACAGGTGTCACCTAATGTCCGCTTTCGGGGGTAAAGCAGACATCGAAATTTAAGAGCGTCACGTCCGCTTTTGACTCGGAGCGGACATCGCCAAACTTGCCGTGAACATACGCCTGCCGCCGCTGAAGGGGATTGACCGGATCCCTCACCCGACCAATTCGTCCATGATGGGTATTGACTTCCTACTTCGACATGGGCCGCTTCTGCTACTGGCGATTACGTGGTGGAGTGGGGTATCGTCCATTGATGGCGCAAGACGGCGATACGAGAGATCAAGAGATACGCGCGACACTGGATCGGCATTGGGCCGCGTCCGATGCCAACGATTTTGAAGCGGAGCACTCAATCTATTGCGAGGACGCGGTGCTCGAATACCCACAGTCAGGCGAGCGAATACGCGGTCGACGCAACATACAGATCACACGCGCTAAGCAGCCGAGTAAAAAGCGTTTCGCTGTGCGGCGAGTCAGTGGCAGCGGTGATCTTTGGGTCACCGAATATATCCTGACATATGATGGTAAGCCGTCCTACACCGTGAGCATCATGGAGTTCAGCGGCGACAAGGTTGCACGGGAAACACAGTACTTTGCGGATCCTTTCGAGGCGAGCGCCTGGCGCGCACAATGGGTCGAACGGATGGACACGTGACCACGAAACGCGACTTAGGATCGCAGGCGGTGAACTGAACTCAGCGGCGTGGGGTCCGCATTGTCGAGGTTTAATGTCGGCGCCGGGCGCCTTGCCCACCATAGGCTCGCTCGCGATTGCCGAGGAGGTGATTGAGTGAAGACGGCGATGTCCCTTAGTGGCGCGATACGAACATCAAATGACCCGCTCTTACTGCGTGCGAACGAAGGCGTTGCCATTAAGCCGAACGAGTGACCTTTGGTCAGTGACACGATGCCTTGGTGGCAGACCGCGGTCATTTATCAGATCTATCCGCGATCCTTCCAGGATAGCAACGGAGACGGCATTGGCGACGTCGCCGGGATCAAGCGGCGTCTGCCCTACTTGGTTCAGCTCGGCGTTGACGCAATCTGGCTGTCACCGATCTATCCGTCGCCAATGGCCGATTTTGGCTATGACGTGGCGAACTACACCGACATCGATCCGGTCTTCGGCACACTGGCTGATTTTGATTCTCTCCTCGCGGAAGCACACGGGCACGGAATAAAAATCATCCTTGATCTGGTGCCTAATCACACTTCGGATCAGCATCCGTGGTTCGTCGAAAGCCGCACATCGCGCGACAGCGCCAAACGTGACTGGTACATCTGGCGCGACCCAGCCAGAGATGGAGGACCACCAAATAACTGGCTCTCCGAGTTCGGCGGTAGTGCTTGGGAACTCGATCCGCACACGGGACAGTATTACTGTCACACGTTCCTGAGCGTCCAGCCCGACCTCAATTGGTGGAATCCTGACGTGCGCGCTGCGATGTACGACGTCATGCGATTCTGGTTGGCTCGTGGCGTGGACGGATTTCGTGTCGACGTAATTTGGCATTTGATAAAAGACAGGGAGTTTCGCGACAATCCTCCCAATCCCGCATTTCGGCCCGGCCAGCCGCTACACCAAAGCCTGGCGCCACTTTACACGACGGACAGGCCTGAGGTGCATGATGTCATTCGTCAGATGCGAATGATCGTAGACGAATTCTCAAATCGTGTTTTGATTGGTGAAATCTATCTTCCTATCGAACGGTTGGTTGCGTACTACGGGCGTGATCTTCAAGGGCTACATCTGCCTTTCAATTTCGCACTCCTCTCGGCTTCTTGGCAGGCTCGCCCAATCGCCCAGATCATTGAAGAATACGAATTTGCGCTGCCTTCCGAGGGCTGGCCTAATTGGGTCCTGGGGAATCATGATCGGCCCCGCATCGCGAGCCGCATCGGCGAAAATCAGGCGCGCTGCGCGGCCATGCTTCTCCTTACACTTCGTGGCACGCCGACGATTTACTACGGTGATGAAATCGGCATGCAACAGGTGATGTTGAGCGTCAGTGAAATCCAAGACCCATTCGAAAAAAGAGTACCGGGTTTAGGTGTGGGCCGGGATGGATGCCGCACACCAATGCAGTGGAATAGTGAGAAATTTGCCGGGTTTTCCGTCGCAAAGCCCTGGCTTCCGGTCGAACCGAGTTACCGCGACCGCAACGTTGCCCGGCAAAAAGACGAACCCGCATCGATACTGCAATTGTATCAGCGCTTGATTGAGCTGCGCCGAAGGTATGAGGCGCTTCAGATTGGCAGCTATCGTCCCATCATGGCGGCGGACGAGCTTTTGCTCTTCGTTCGCGAGCATGGTGGCGAGAAACTTCTCATCGCGCTCAATATCGGTCAGCAATCTATGTCTGTGTGCTTTGTGAACGGCTTTTTGCGGGGTCAAATCGTGCTGTCGAGCTTTTCTGACCGCGATACCGAATTGATCGAGGGCACTGTGAACCTCAGGTCAAACGAGGGAGCTATCATCAAACTCGCTGCTGATGCGATCGAGCCGGGATAGTTGTTCATCAAAATTCTCTGCGTTTGAGCAGATAATCTAGTCCGCCAACGCGATACCAACGGTACCCATACGCCTCCAGGCAAACTCTGTACTTGCCGTTCGGCAGTCGGTTACTGTGATCATCTGACAACAAGCTAATCAGCCTATCGCCAGCGACCTCCTTAAGGCCGGTCGCGAATTCCACCTCGCGCGCTTCGGCGGCGAGGTTGTGCAGCGCTAAAACAGAATTGTTTCGCCAATCGTACCGTACCGCCAGGATCGATTTATCGCCGAGATCCAGCACCTTGAAATCACCCCAGCCGATTTCAGGCACCTCCTTGCGCATACGGACGATACGTTCGGTCCAATTCAACAGTGAATTAGGATCACGCCGCTGGTCCGCCGCGTTAACGTGCTGATAGCCATAGGGGCCGTCCTCTATGACCGGCACCACTGGCTTTTTGTTCTTGGTAAATCCGCCGTGCGGCTCGCGTGACCACTGCATCGGCGTACGGCAGCTTGTCCGTTCTGGCAATGCCAGGTTGTCGCCCATGCCAAGCTCGTCGCCGTAGCGGAGAACCGGGGTTCCCGGCAATGTGAATAACAGGCTGTAGGCGAGTTCGACGCGCCGCCGGTCGCCGCCGAGCATCGGCGCCAGTCGCCGCCTGATGCCGCGCTCATAGAGCTGATCTTCCGGATTTGGCCCGAACGCTGCAAAGACCCTCTGACGCTGCTTTTCCGTTAACCGGCCAAGGTCGAGCTCATCGTGATTGCGCAGAAAATTACCCCATTGACTCGTGGACGGCCGAGTTTTGGTTTTGAGCAATGCTTTGACTAGGGGCAGCACGTCGGCCGCGGCCAAGGCATAAAACAAGTTCTGATTGACTTGAAAATTGAACATCATCTGCATCCGATCGCCCTCCGCTCCGAAATAGTTCATATCAGTGCGGGGTAGAACATTTGCCTCGGCCAGGATGATCGAGTCGCCTTCACGCCATTGCAGAAATTCGCGAAACGAACGCAGCATCTCATATTGCTCGCGTGGTTTATGGATGTTGGCGCCTTTGCTGCTGATGACAAAAGGCACAGCGTCCATGCGAAAGCCCGAGACGCCAAGTTGAACCCAAAAGCCCATGATCTTGAGGATTTCAGACTGCACTTCGGGGTTTTGAGTATTGAGATCGGGCTGAAAATTATAAAATCGATGAAAATACCATTGCTTCGCTACACTGTCGTAGCTCCATGTTGATTTCTGGACTCCCGGGAAAACCATTCCTTTATCGGCGTCTTGTGGGCGTTTCTTTGCCCAGACATACCAATCGCGATACTTCGACTGAGGATCGCGCCGTGCCTCCCGGAACCATTTATGTTTGTTTGAGGTGTGATTCACGACGAGATCGATAATGACTCGAATGCCGCGCTGAGAGGCGGCGTGCGCGAATTCGACAAAATCGCCGAGAGTGCCATATGCCGGGTTGACGCCGTAATAGTCTGATATGTCATAGCCGTCGTCGCGTCCCGGAGAGGTTTGGAAAGGCATCAGCCAAATCGCGGTTATGCCGAGGCCGTGCAAATAGTCCAAACGGCGCATCAAGCCTTGGAAGTCACCGATTCCATCACCGTTGGTGTCCATGTAGGTGGCGACCGACAGGCAATAGATCACGGCATTTTTGTACCAGAGATCTTTGATCATGCGATTGCGCCAGGATTCCCGCCGGCAATTAACGGCATAACTCCGTGAGCGGTTCCCGACCCCCCATGGTGTGATGTCTGCGATCTGGCCGCTATTAAGCGAAAAGCGGACATGAGGCCGACATTAGATTTCGTCGCAAATTGACCCAAAAGCGGACATCGAGCGACACGCAAGGGGCGCCGCGTGGTACCGAGATCACCTTTCTGATGCCGGGTTTAGTTGGATATGATGTCTTTGTTTTGGTCTTCCGAAAGAACTGGCCGTGCCCAAAACAGTTGCTGAGAATTTGCCCGTTGGCTCAGGCGAAGACGATTTCCCAATCGTTATCGCCGCGATGCCAATAAGCGTGCGAGAGCGTCGGATCGCCTTCGGCGTCATCATCGTCCTGGCGATCATAGACGTGCTGACGGTGGCATTCGGGAACGTACAACTGGCCCGCGTTGACGCTTTCATTCCTGTTATTCAAACGGTTATGAGCGTCGTCGATCTTATCACCGCTGCGCTGATGTTTGCGCTGTATGCGATCTACCCTCTGCATGCCGTTTTGGCCGTGGCGGGGGGATATGTATTCAGCGGCTTATTCGCCTTTATACAGACGCTTGCTTTTCCAGGAGCGTATTCGCCGACCGCTCTGATCGGTGATGGACTAAATAGCGCAGCTTGGTTCTTCGTCCTCTGGCACACGACATTTCCGCTGTCCTTGATCCTTTATGCATTGTCGAAAGATAAAGGCGTCACCACTAACCCCCCCAGCGGATCGATCGGGGCCAACATTACCGGTACCATTGCATGCGTACTCGCGGCGACGGCCGCGCTGACGTGGCTGGCGGCAGATGGCGTCAAGTATTTGCCAAGTCTTTATGTAAATGTGGTCCGACAGACACTGTTCGCCAGTTATATCGACATTTTTCTATGGGCGGTAAATATCGTAACGTTTGTGTCGTTATTTGTTCGCAGGCGCACGGTCCTCGACTTCTGGCTAGTCATAGTTTTGTTTGCGTGGTGGCCAAACTTTTTAGTTGCGGCTTTTTATACAGTCGTTCGCTTTAGCGCTGGCTGGTACCTCGCGCGCGTGATCGCACTCGTCGCCAGTTCTACGCTGCTGATTGTATTGCTTGCGGAAAGTATCGCTCTCTATGCACGTCTTGCCAATGCCTTGCGTCTGGTACGACGCGAGCGCGCCGATCGGTTCATTGGCGCGGAGGCGGCCACGGCCGCGATCGCACATGAAATCAGACAGCCCCTAACGGCAATCGCAGCGCGGGGTGCGGCAGGGCTAAATTGGCTCAAGCGAATGCCGCCTGACGTGGACAAGGCAAGGGAGTGCTTTGACTCGGTGATAGAATCGAGCCATCGCGCGGAAGATGTGGTTGCGGGTGTTCGCGGACTGCTTAAAAAAACACCGGTTCAACACACACTGGTCCAGATAAACGAGATTATTCGCGAGGTATTGGATTTGGTCCAGGACGACATACGGGCCGAGACAATAGCTGCTACAGCCGAATATCACGACAATCTTCCGAAGATACACGCTTCTCATACGCAGATACAGCAAGTCATTTTAAACCTGGTTAAAAACGCAATTGACGCTATGCGCTTCCTCCCGCCTGGGAAGAGACGCCTGCGGTTGGTGACCGGCTTGCACGAAAAATCAGGTGTTGCGGTTTATATACAGGACTCCGGGACGGGAATAGCGCCCAAGGATCGCGGCAGGATCTTCGATCCGTTTTTTACGACAAAACCAAGCGGCATGGGACTGGGGCTATCGATCTGTCGGGCTATTGTCGAGGACCACGGTGGTGAATTGCATCTTTCAAAAACAGACTCGCATGGCACCAGTTTTGAACTGATATTTCCAGTTGGCTCGGCAAGCGGCGCTCGGACTTAAGCGCCACTCATATTGCGCATCCTGTTCTAACCAGTTTATCTCCGGTTTTGGCCCTCAACCGAAGTCGCAGTACGTAGGTGATCTGGCCGCTATGCGCCTCTAAGCGGACATGCCGCAGGCATGACCGCATGACCGCTTTTGACCCAGCGGGACATTGGCTTAACCGCCATAGATTGTTCGATCCCTGCGTCGTGGCGGGCACGTTCGGGAAAACACCTCAACATGCAAACTCACATCATCGACGCCGAAGCGGTACGACGACTCTGTCAGTGAAGCGCGGGGCAGCTTTGGTGAGTGCGGCATTGACCTTTGTGGTGAGTTCGTTACCGATGAACGGCTTTTTTATAATTCTTTCTTCGCTCACGTCCGCGAACGCAGCTTTGTCGGCATAGCCAGTCACGAACAAGATCGGCAGGGCGGGAAATTTTTGTCGGATCTGACGCGCGAGCTCCACTCCGCTCATGCCGGGCATGGCAAAATCCAGCAACACCAGATCAACCTTGGTGCGATCGAGCGCATCGAGAGCAGCGCCCCCGCTGCCCATCGTCAGCATGACATACCCAATTTCTTCCAACATAGATGCAGTGACTTGGCGAACCGCGCTGTCATCATCGACGAGCAAGATGACTGCGCCTCTGCGTTCGATTGCGGCAGGATCCGCGTTGAAGGCCGAGCCTTCCAACACAGTGTTTTCGGCGGCGCGAGGCAAATAGACCTTGATCGAGGTTCCTTCCCCTACTCGGGTGTCAATTCGTATGCCGCCGCCGGACTGCTTTGCGAAACCAAGAACCTGGCTTAATCCTAGTCCAGACCCCTTGCCAATCTCTTTGGTCGTGAAAAAAGGCTCGAAAGCCTTTGCGAGGACTTCTTTGGTCATGCCTGAACCGGTATCACTGACTCCAATCATGATGTAGTCCCCCGCGACTGGCTCTTCGGGTCGGTCAGGGGTTTCCACTCTTGCATTGAAGGTTGTTATCGTCACCGTTCCCTCATTATTCATTGCATCGCGCGCATTGATCACAAGATTAAGAACAGCAAGTTCTAATTGAACTGGATCAACGAACGCGGGCCAAAGTCCTTGCTGGAATTGCACGTTGATGGTGATGCCCCCACCCAGAGTGCTTCGCAGCAGACCGTGCATATTTTCCAACGATTCATTCACGTCGAACGGCTTTGGCTCTAGATGTTGGCGCCCCGAGAATGCGAGCAGTTGGGACGTCAATTTTGCGCCGCGCTCGGTAGCGAGGCGCATGTGAGAAAGCCGCTGCTGCAGCTTGGGATCATTGCTAAAGGAACTTGTCTTTTCGACAAATCCAATGTTGCCGAGCACCACTGTGAGGAGGTTATTGAAGTCGTGAGCGACGCCTGACGTGAGCTGGCCAATCGCCTCCAACCTCTGCATCTGCCGCAAGGTCGCTTCAACCCGCTGCCGTTCTTCTATTTGCGCGACAAGTTGCCGGTTACTGGCGGCCAACTCTGCCGTCCGTTCCTCGACGCGCCCTTCCAAGGTCTCGTTCAGGTGGCGCAGCTTAACTTCCGCTGATCGAGCGTTGGCTTCGCTCTCGTGCAGTGCTTCGAGGCGCGCGCGTGCTTCGTATTGCCGCAGCCGCCCGCGCAATGCGGTCCGTACACCGCTGAGGAAAGTGGTCGGGTGAAACGGTCTTTCCAAAAAGACTACGTTACCGAGAACTCCCATTTCTCTCGATGCGGCAGGATTTCGTTCCAGTCCGGCACCGCGTTCGGTCAATACAATAAAAGGAAAATCCGACCAGGGAGGTTGCGATTTGACCCAGGCGGCTAGGCTCTTGATGTCCGCGCTACGGATAACGTCATCCGTCAGCACCGCCAAGCCTGCGCCTTCCAGGATCCCTTCCGTGAGCTTGTGCAAATCGTTGCATATTTCTGCAACAAGACCACCCTCAAGCAAAATGCCGGCGGCAACATGCGCGTCACGTCCCTGTGGCGCCAAGATAAGCGCGCGCTCGGATGTCGTGTCAAAGAGTGTACTCACGCAACCTTCCCTTTCGGGGGTCCACCGTCGCCAACATATTCCGGCACTCCGCGCAAAACACCCTGGAACTTCTCAAGCACCGGTCCTACGGTAAGACCCTTGCTGGTGATCGCAAATTCACGAATTGTATTTTCGTGTGAGCCCGTGCGCTTCTTGAGAATGGACATCGCCCGTCTCACCTCTCCGAACGCCTCGAAATAACGAAGGAGGATGACGGTGTCGGCGAGATAAGTGACATCGACCGGCGATTTCATATCTCCAACCATTCCGTGCTGGGCGACGGTGAGAAATGTCGCGGCGCCTACACGGTTCAGGTACTGCAACAGCTCGTGCATGTGCAGGATCAAATACTGTTCTTGCGGCATTGCATTTTGATAACCGTTGAGGCTGTCAATGACGACTGTTCGAATATCTTCTTCTTCCACAGCCTTGCGAACTCTATGAGCGAATTCACCAGGTGAAATCTCCGCCGCGTCGACTTGAACGACCAAGAGATTCCCGCTGTCCCGCATGCTTTCCAGGTCAATCCCCATCGCTTTAGAGCGGGAAAAAAGCAGTCCCAGCTCTTCGTCAAATGCAAATAACGCAGCGTGTTCGCCACGCCTGACCGCAGCAGCAATAAATTGAAAGACCAGAAACGATTTTCCAGTGCCCGCGGGACCGATGATCAGTGTGCTGGATCCGCTATCGACGCCGCCGCCCAACAGCTTGTCGAGTTCAGTAATATCCGTGCTGAGGATTATGGATTTTCTCCGCTCCCGATATTCGGAAGCCACAAGACGCGGGAATACCTGCAAGCCACCAGTTTGTATGATGAAGTCGTGATAGCCGCCGCGAAATGATTGACCGCGATATTTCAGGACCCGTAATCGGCGTCTTTCCGCTCCGTATTCAGGTGCGATTTCTTCGAGACGTATGACGCCATGCGCCACGCTGTGGACGGTTTTATCCAAAACGTCGGCAGTCAAATCGTCCAGCAGCAAAACTGTCACGTCGCGCTGCGCAAAATAATGCTTCAGCGCGAGAATTTGGCGGCGATAACGAAGAGAGTTTTGTGCAAGCAGGCGAATCTCTGACAGGCTGTCGAGCACGACACGAGATGGTTTGGACCGTTCTATAGCCGCGAAAATTCGATTTGTCGTCTCGCCTAGCTCCAGGTCGGACGAATACAACAAGCTTTGCTGCTGTTTTTCGTCCAAAAGGCTCTCAGGTGGCGCCAGTTCGAAAACATCGACGTTCTCGGGGATGCTCCAGTTATGAGAAGCCGCGGTTTCCCGTAATTCTTGTTCAGTTTCCGACAGCGTGATGTAAAGGCCTTTTTCGCTTGCGTTTGCACCCTCCAACAGGAATTGCAATCCAAGCGTCGTTTTTCCCGAGCCGGGTGCTCCTTCCATCAGGTAAAGGCGATTGCGGGCTAAGCCCCCGATCAAGATGTCGTCGAGGCCACGAACACCAAATTTCGCCTTGGCGGCTCGGCTAGCTTTCTGGTCCATGGGCCCCCTTGAAATTCTGTGCAAGCATCAGGTCACAGTAACCCACGACCCAACCAGCGAAGCGAGATACAGTTCCGCGATCTCCGAGGCTCCAGTTCGGGGCCCGCGTGAGGCTGGGCTGACATAGGGCCGATCAAGCAAACTATCGGAGGCTTACCCAGCTCGTTTCCGATGTCGGCTTTTGGTCTAAAACGGACGTCGAACAGGTATCACCCAATGTCGGCCATTGGGTGTAAAGCGGACATCCGGTCGCACCGCACAGCGATGGGTGAGGGCGGCAGCGAAAATAATCATTTCGTTTTAAAACGTACGGCTGTCCTTGGAGAGGGGCTTGCGGGCGTAGGGTGGCTGAGCGTAGCGAAGCCCACCCGTTATGTGGCCTTAATGCGCTGCCGGCTGCGCCGGGGTGAACAACGCACTGAAAGATTTCACCCGCGACGTCGTCTCGGCATGACGACCATCCGCGCCGGCGCGTGCTCGCGCGGGTCGGTGGGTGCGCGCGTGCTCCGTGTGCCGCTGCTTTGTCCCGGCGTGGGCGACATTCGCTTTTCGCTTCTCGGACGATCGCGCAAATTTATGCTTGCGCGACCGCGCTTGCGATTTTGCATCGGCAGGGGTCGTTGTCTGCACCTGCGCCGGCCATTGCACATCGCCGACGTCCTCGCCTGCGACTGCGTCCGGCTCGAACGCTGCGACGTCGGGCACCGGCAGTGCATTGTCTTCGGGCCCGATGTTTGCCGTGCCTTGCGGCCAGCTCGGTTGGCGTCGGCGATCGAGATTGTCGCCGACCATTGGCTCGCCCGGCAGCGCGGAGGCGACTATCCGTGCGTTCGGCTTGTTAGCCATCGCAATCACGTAGGACGCTGCCGGGACCAGTTGCACGATATGGAAGCCTTTATCCTTGAGCTCCTTGAGCAAGCCGGGCAGGGCGGCGACCGTCTTCGGATGGATGTCGTGCAGGAGCAAAATACCCTTGCCGTGCGCTTCCAGCCGCCGCATCGCCGCAGCGATGATCTGCTTGCCGCCGATCCGGTGATGCCAATCGTCGGCCACCGTATCGGAAGAGAATACCGAGAGACCGCGCGCCGCGAGTTCGCTTTCGACGGTGTCGGATCGCGCCAAGCCGGGAATGCGGAAGAATGGCGCCAGATATTTGGGGTCGCCCAGCGCGGCGCTCACGTCGGAAATGCCCCAATCGATCTCCTGACGCATTTTATCAATCGGCAATTGGCCGAAACGGGTCGGATGATCGTCGCTGTGCGTGCCGATCGTGTGGCCTTCCTCGTAGATGCGGCGCACCGCTGCCGGAAAAGCACGCGCCATTTCACCGACCAGGAAATAGGTCGCCTTCACGCATTGCGAAGCAAGAATGTCGAGGATCTGGTTCGAATAGGGCGGCAACGGACCGTCGTCGAAAGTGAGCACGACCTCCTTGTCGGCGAGCGGGAGCGAGTCCGGATATTGCATGCGGCCGATGCGCGGATATTCGGCGGGGTCGATCGCCAGCACGCGGCTCGTTCCGAGCGCGTCCGGATGTCCCGGACAGTTGGCAGCGGCTTGCGCAGCAACGCCCTGAGCAGGGCCTTCTTGAGCGGGTTGCGAAGCGGCTTGTGGCTGCGCCTCTTGCGCCGGTGCTTGTTGCGCAGACGACGATCCGCAGCACAGCGGCAACGCCCCCGCCGCCGCGAAAGCTGCGGCTAACAGGCCTGCCCGTAACCCTGTCCTTGCGCCTACCGTGGCGTTCCTCATCTCAGCCCCGAAAATCGGCCATTCAGCAACGGCGCCGAACGGCCGAACGCAACAACCTGCAACCCCCCAGGATCCCGAATCCGGTCCGAATCTACAGCCCGGCGACATTAACGTCACGTGAACGCGACGGGCCGCAATGCGGTACTACCTGTTAATATATTTGATAAATTGAGGCTTTGCAGCGCTTTGCTTAACCATGATCTTTTCCGACCTGGCTCCGCCCGCCGAAGCGTCGAACGAAGCGGCAAACCGGTGCCTGGGCTTCGCTTAGGCGGGGAACTGGTTGCCACTTTTCGGGATCATGTTTGAGGCGGCCGTGAGTTCAGACTTTGTAGCCGCGCAGGGCGCCGTTTATCTATAAGCGTAATCAGAAGGCCTTGCGGCGCCAGCGGAGAGCGGACGATGCTTTCGAACAGCCTACCCGGGCTCGATTTCGGCCTCGGCAGCGATATCGAAATGCTCCGCGACACCGTGCGCGACTTCGCGCAAGACAAGATCGCGCCGCGGGCCACCGACATCGATCGCTCCAACAGCTTCCCGCGCGAGCTTTGGCCGCAGCTCGGCGCGCTCGGCCTTCTCGGCATCACCGTCGAAGAGGAATGGGGCGGCGCCGGCCTCGGCTATCTCGCGCATTGCGTGGCAATGGAGGAAATTTCCCGCGCTTCCGCCGCCATCGGATTGTCCTACGGCGCGCATTCCAACCTCTGTGTCAATCAAATCCGCCGCAATGGCAATGACGAGCAGCGGCGCCGTTATCTGCCCAAGCTGATTTCCGGCGAGCATGTCGGCGCGCTGGCGATGTCGGAGCCCGGCGCCGGTTCGGATGTGGTTTCGATGCGCACGCGCGCCGATCGCAAAGGCGATCGCTACATTCTCAATGGCTCGAAAATGTGGATCACCAACGGGCCGCTCGCGGACACGTTTGTGGTTTACGCCAAAACCGATCGGACGGCTGGTGCGCGCGGCATCACCACCTTCATCGTTGAGAAGACGTTCAAAGGTTTCTCCGCCGGCAAGAAACTCGACAAGCTCGGCATGCGCGGCTCCGATACCAGCGAAATCGTTTTCACCGATTGCGAAGTGCCGGCCGAGAACGTGCTTGGCGTCGTCGGCAACGGCGTCAATGTGTTGATGTCCGGTCTCGATTACGAGCGCGCCGTGCTGGCAGCGGGTCCGCTCGGCGTCATGCAGGCCTGCCTCGATCTCGTCATTCCCTACGTGCATCAGCGCACCCAATTCGGTCAGCCGATCGGCCGCTTCCAGCTCATGCAGGCCAAGCTCGCCGACATGTATGTCACGCTCAATGCGGCGAAGGCCTACGTCTACGCCGTCGCCCGGGCTTGCGACGGCGGCGAGACCACGCGTGAGGATGCGGCCGGCGCCATCCTCTATGCCGCCGAGCGCGCGACCTGGATGGCGCTCGAAACCATCCAATGCCTGGGCGGCAACGGCTACATCAACGACTATCCGGCCGGCCGGCTTCTGCGCGACGCCAAACTTTACGAGATCGGCGCGGGCACCAGCGAGATCCGCCGCATGCTGATCGGGCGCGAAATTTTCGAAAAGACGCGGTGAGGATAATGGCGGCACGAAATTTGTTGGCGGTCGCCGTCATATCAACCGCGCTGCCATTGGCGTGCGCGCAGGCGGAACCGCGTAAGCCGACGGCGAAAGAAGTCTCGGCCATTCGTAACTGTGCCGCGAAATACCAGGACGATTTGGACGCGGTCGAACGAGAGTGCTTATTCAAACTCGTCGGTGACCCATGCACCCAAACGCCCGAAGGCTCCTCCAATGTCGGTACGGCCGATTGTTACCGCCTCGAAACGGCGATTTGGGACAATCTCCTCAACGAAAATTTCAAAAGTCTGATCGACACGCTTGAGGACCAGCAGATTGCAAAACTTCGCGCCATGCAGCGCGTCTGGATCGCTTACCGCGACGCGACGTGCAGTTTTTATTGGGACAAGATTCAAGGCTCGATGGCGATTCCGATGAGCGCGGCGTGCAATGCGCGCGAAACCGCGCGGCGGGCGGTGCTGTTACAGTTTTTCAGTCGATTGTAGGGCGCCCATTAACGGCTGCGCTGCCGAGCCGCCGATCATATTCCAGCGCCGCATTGAGCAAGACCTGCGCGCCGGCGGCGCATTGTTCGGGGCTCGTCCATTCGGCTTCGTTGTGCGAAATGCCGCCCCGGCTCGGCACGAAAATCATGGTCGTCGGCGCGACGCGGGCGATATAGACGGAGTCATGTCCGGCGCCCGAAACGATGTCGCGTGAGGAAAAGCCGGCCGTTTCCACCGCGGCCCGAACGCAGTCGATGAGTTCAGGCGAAAAGTTGACGGGCGGCGACGCCCAGATCCGACTTTCGCGATAGGTAAGCTGCAGGGGCGGGAGGATTTCCGCCAAGGCCGCGCGCAACTTCGCCTCCATGAAGTCGAGAACCTTGTCGTCGGGGTGGCGGAAATCGACGCTGAAGAACACCTCGCCTGGGATGACGTTACGGCTGTTGGGGCGGTTCTCGATCAAACCAACGGTGCCGACCGCATCGGGAATGTCCCGGGCGATGGCCTCGATGCGCTCGATCATTTGCGCCGCGCCGACCAGCGCGTCTTTGCGCAAGCCCATCGGCATGGCGCCAGCATGCGCATCCTGACCGATGACAGTGACATCGTACCAGCGCACGCCCTGGGCGCCTTGCACGACGCCGATCGTGCGCCCTTCGTGTTCGAGGATCGGTCCCTGCTCGATGTGCAGCTCGAACATGCCGGCGAATTTCCGGGCGCCGGCTTTCTCTGGGCCGCGGTAACCGATGCGCTGCAATTCGTCGCCGAAATTTTTGCCGTCGCGATCGTTGCGGGCATGGGCGTAATCGGCAGTGAAGACGCCGGCGAAAACGCCGGAGGCGAGCATGGCGGGGGCAAAGCGCGCACCTTCTTCGTTGGTCCAGTTGACGAGCTCGATCGGCGCATTGGTCGTGCGGCCGTGGTCGTGCAGCGTGCGGAGCGCTTCGAGCCCGGCGAGCACGCCAAGCGGCCCGTCGAATTTGCCGCCGGTCGGCTGCGTGTCGAGATGCGAGCCAATCGCAATCGGCAACAGTTTCGGGTTTTTGCCGAGGCGGGTGACGAACATGTTGCCAACCTCGTCGACCATGACCGTGCAGCCGAGCGCCTGGCATTGCGCTTTGAGCCAATCGCGCACTTGGCGGTCGAGATCGGTCAGGGTGAGGCGGCAGATGCCGCCCTTCGCCGTCGCGCCGATCCGCGCGGTTTCCATGAGCGAATCCCAAAGCCGCTGCGCGTTTATCTGCAGACTGTGCACGTCCGAAACTCCTTCCATCCTAGGCCCGCCCGCCGCTAGCAGTCATTGGCCTAGTCGGCCATCGCACCTATAAGGCATTGGCCCAGTTCAGGGCAGCCATACTAACCCACTGAATCCACGGCGAATCAGCTATGATCCCCTCTGGAAAGTGCGGGAGCGGACGCGATGCTTCGCGTGCGGTTGAAAGCAGACGGACGCCTGGTCGAGGTCCTTCCCGACGGCAGCGAGCGCCCGATCGCTAGCGATCCGCGGGCCATTGCCACGGCCGCGTACAATGCGGCGCGCGCGCAAGAAGCGCGCTATGCCCGTAATGTGCGCGGACAGACCGGGCTCACGCAGGCTGCCTTTGCCGCGCGTATCGGCGTGCCGGTCGAGACCGTTCGCAATTGGGAGCAAGGCAAGCGCTCGCCGCGCGGTCCCGCTCGCGCGCTCCTCAAAGTGCTCGAAGAAGCGCCGGATGCCGCCTTTGCCGTGCTCGGCAAAGGGCGCTGACGGCGCGTAGGCCTCCCCCCTTCGTAAGCCGCTGGAATTGCTGCGGGCAATCGCCGATGCTGGGATGCGCCCGGCGTCTCGGGCGGAATTCAAGGTCATTACCGGCACGGAGGTCATTGCCAGCATGGATACCATTGAGGCTCACGGCGCGCGCATTCCCATTCTCGGTTTCGGCACGATGACGCTGAAGGACGATGTCTGCGTCCGGTTGGTCGACGCTGCCCTTAAGCTCGGCTATCGCCATCTCGACACCGCGCAAATGTATGGCAACGAGCACGAGGTCGGCGCCGGCATGCGCGGCTCCGGTATTAAACGCGAAGAGATTTTTCTCACCACCAAGGTCTGGTTCAATCGCCTGGCGTCGAGCGATTTCGAGCGTTCGGTCGACGAAAGCCTGGAGCGGCTGGCGCTGCCGTGGGTCGATCTGTTGATGATCCATTGGCCAAACGCCCAAGTGCCGCTTGCGGAATCGATCGCCGCGCTGTGCAAGGTGAAAAAGGCTGGACTTACCAGACATATTGGCGTCGCCAATTTCAACATTGCAATGATCGATGAGGCGGTGAAGCTCGCCAACGAACCGATCGCGGTTTTGCAGATCGAGACGCATCCCTATCTCGACCAGAGCAAAGTGCTTGCAGCGGCGCGCCGGCATGGCATGGCGGTGGTTGGATATTGTCCGCTGGCGCGCGGCAAAGTGCCCGCCGATCCGGTGCTGCAAAAAATCGGCCACGTTCATGGCAAAACGCCATCGCAGGTGGCGCTGCGTTTTCTCGAGCAACAGGCCATCATTCCGATCCCGCGTACGTCAAAGCGCGAGCGGCTCGCGGAAAATCTCAGTAGCCTCGATTTTAAGCTGAGCGAGACGGAAATCGCGGAGATAGGCAAGCTTAAGCGGCCGGACTCGCGGATCGTCAGCCCACCGCAGGCGCCGAAGTGGGATACATGAGCACGGTCGGATCGATCCCGGGCGTTACCGCCAACGGCGCCAAGATCCCGCTCCTTGGGCTCGGCACCTGGGACCTGCGCGGCCGGACCTGCGCGCACATCGTCGAAGCGGCTTTGCGGCTCGGCTATCGGCACATCGACACCGCGGAAATGTACGACAATGAGCGCGACGTGGGCGAGGGCCTGCACGCTTCCGGCGTCAAACGCGGCGACGTGTTCGTAACCACCAAAGTGTGGCCATCGCATTTCGCGCCGCGCGAGCTCGAGCGCGCCGTGCGCGAGTCACTCGCTCGGCTGCGCGTGCGGCAAGTCGATTTGTTGCTTCTGCATTGGCCTAATCCGCAAATTCCGCTGCGCGACACACTCGGCGCGCTGTGCAAGGTCAAGCGCGACGGGCTCACTCGCCATATCGGCGTTTCCAACTTCACCGTTAAGCTCGTGGCGGAGGCCGTGCAGGTCGCGACCGAGCCCTTGGTCTGTAATCAAGTCGAATGTCATCCCTTTCTCGACCAATCCAAGGTGATCGCCGCGTGCCGCAAGCATGGCATGGCGGTGGTCGCCTATAGCCCGATCGCGCGCGGCAGTGCGCGCAACGACAAGGTCTTGGCGCGGATCGGCACGGCGCATGGCAAGAGCGCGCCGCAGGTCTGTCTGCGCTTTCTGGTGCAGCAGGACATCGTCGTGATCCCGCGCACCAGCAAAGAGCAGCGGCTGTCGGAAAACGCGGCGATCTTCGACTTTTCGTTGAGCGCGGGGGAGATGGCCGAGATCGCCCAACTCGCGCGCCGCGATGGCCGCCTCGTCGATTGGTCCTATTCCGGCAGCGCACAGTGGGATTGAACGCGAGCGCTATCCAAGGCAAGCGTCGGCAACGCTGCAGCATCGCCGGTTTCGTAGGCACCGTAGCGAGCGATGACGACTCGGAGTGCGTCGTTCAGGATTTCGGCTTCAGATCGCCGAGCGGTTTTCCGGCCGGTGGAGGCTCCTGCGGTTCGCCGCTACCAAAACGAATAGAGCGATCGGCGAGCGCCAGCCATTTTTCAGCCAAGGCAAGCAAGCGGCCCTTGTCGCCCGCCGTGCCAGCGCGGTTGGCGAGGTCCATGACTTCAGCGGCGTTGTCCCGATACTCGGTTGCTTTGCTCATTGGGTTAGTCCCAATGCGAGATCGAAGCGCGCCCCGCCTTTGCGTCATGCCGAATCAATGGCGGAGTTCCGAACCACAATGCAATCAATTCCACGACTGACAAGTGAAATCGTGCAACACGCTATCGCCGGTGCTCCAAATTAAGCGATCGCAGCCGCGTTGCCTGGCGGAGGTCGAAGTCTTGCTGCGGGCAAGGGGGAGCGTGACACAACTGTCCGATTGCACAGGATCGATTCGGGAATGCAGGCGAATCGGCCAGATACTTGATCTGCCAATCATTTGACCGCCGACTATTCTATTCTGTCTATCGGAAGTTAAGAATATTCTCTTTTTGTTAATACTCGACGCGATTTGCGCCGCATCGTGTTCTAGTCTGTGGCCGCGACAGAAGGGATGCGCGCGATGGACTCAAAAGCGATGGACTCAAAAGCGATGGACTCCAGAGCCCATGAGTATCGCGCCAGAGCGGCCGAGTACGACCGCAAAGCCGCGACTCTGGGCCACGATAATCCCGCCATCGCAGCATACTATCAGTCGCTCGCTAAGCACTGGCGAAGCCTGGCGCTGCTGAACGAAAATAAAACCGAGCGCGAGCACACGGGCCAGGATGCCGGGCGCTGATCTTCGCACTACTCGCTGCAACATCGGGAACCATACCGCCATTGCCGCGTTTACGACTGAGCGCGGGGTGGGTGAGTTGTGTCAAATTCTAGAGAATATCAGCACCGAGCCACCGAATGCGTCCGGCTCGCGCTTGCGGCGCGCGATCAGACGAACAAGCTTCTATTGCTCGACATGGCGCAGTGTTGGCTCACCCTGTCAGAGCAGGCCCTCACTGAGGAAAACGCTGTGAGCGCCGAAAGCGCCGAAAGTCAATGAGCGCGATTTAAACGAAGGTTTGCTTAGTCGGTTCGGCGGCGCCCAGAGGATCGCAACATGCGCCGCGGCGCATTGCCGTTTCCGTTCCCACGCCCGCGCCCGCCTTTAAGGCCGCGCGCCAAACGATGCGCCGCTTTGTTGGCGAGCTGCTTTGCCCGCAAATGTCTCTCGAAATCGACGGCTGAAACGGGCTCGCAGTAGAGAAAGCCTTGCGCTTCCTCGCAGCCTTCGGCGAGCAGAAACGCCGCTTGCGCTTCAGTTTCGACCCCTTCGGCGATGACCTCAAGTCCGAGATTATGCCCCATCACGATCAATGAACGCACGATCGCGGCGGCATCGGCATCGTCGGGAATTTTGCGGACGAAGCTCCGGTCGATCTTAATTCTTGAGAGCGGGAAATGCGTCAAATAACTCAACGACGCATAGCCGGTGCCAAAATCGTCGAAAGCAATTTTCACGCCTTTTTCATGAAGCTTTTGCAGCGTCTCGATCGCATCGTCGTGGTTGAGTGTGCTGTTTTCAGTAATTTCGAACTCAATGCTTTCAGGCGGCAGATGCGTCTCGCGCAATGCATCGTCGATCGCCTTCAACAACACGTCGCCTTGGAATTGCGGCGGGAACACATTGATGCCAATGCGGTCCAGCCGCAGCCCCATTGCGCGCCAGGTAGCGGCTCGTTGGCAGGCCGTGAGGATAATCCATCTGCCAACCTCCAGCGCCACCGCGTTGGTGGCGAGCGTTTCGATAAAGGCGCCGGGCGTCAGAATACCGCGCTCGGGATGCCGCCAGCGCAACAGCGCTTCGGCGCCGACCGTTGCCCCGTCGTTGAGCCGGATTTCCGGCTGGTAATAGATCTCAAACTCCCTGTCGGCATAAGCCCGCGTCAATTCGAGGTCGAGCACGCGCCGCGCTTGAACTTGCGCACGATGCACCGGCAGGAAGAAACGGCGTGTGCGGCCGCCGGTGGATTTAGCCTGGTAGAGCGCAAGATCGGCATTGGCGAGCAATTCATCGACGCTGGCGCCGTCACTGGGGGCGATCGCGATGCCGGCGCTGCCGCCAATCCGAACAGAGTGCTCGTTGATGTCGAAGCTTTGCGCCAGGCGATTGAGCACCGTGTCGACGATCTCGCCGATAACGCGCGGATCGCCGCACTCCGGAACAACCAAGACAAACTCGTCGCCGCCGAGCCGGAACACTTGAACCTTGTCGCGGTTTTTAGTTGCCTCGACGAAGCGATGAGCGACTTCGACGAGGAGCTGATCGCCCACCGAGTGACCGAGCGTATCGTTGACATCCTTGAAACTGTCGAGGTCAAACAAGGCTACCGATATCGGCCGCTTCGCGCCATCGCCGGCGAGCAACCGGCCTAAAATCTTCTGCAACGATAGCCGATTGGGCAGCCCGGTGAGCGGATCGTAATGCGCGAGACGCTCCAACTGCGCCTCGGCCTTTTTTCGCTCGGTAATGTCTTGATGGGCCCAGGCGACGCCGCGGATCGCACCTTCTGGACTGTACATCGGTGCGGCCGCAACTTTGACGTGGACCAGCGAGCCATCCTTGCGCTGGCGCAGCACGTCTTTGTTGCGGATGTTCTCGCCGCTACGGGCGCGCTGATACATTTCGCGGGATTCGGCTTCGCCCTCAGGCGGCACGATTTGCACGCTCGTGCCGATCGCCTCGGCAGCGGTATAGCCGTAGAGGTTCTCTGCCGCGCGGTTCCATAGCGCGATGCGGCGGTCCAGATCGGAGCAGGCGATTCCCACCGGCGATGCGTCGATCACGGCGGCGAGAGTGTTTTTGGATTCTTGGAGTTCAAACTGCCGGCGCTCGATGGATTCCGCCATGCAGTTGAACGCACCGGCCAGATTGTCGACCTCATCGCCTGACTTGACTGCGCTGCGGTGGGCTAGATCGCCGCCCGCGATCGCGAGCGCATCGCGCTGCAATTGCCGTAACGGGCCGACAATTCGTCCTGAGAGCATCCAAGCGATGGCAAAACCGGCCAACAGCGAAATACCGGTAAATACGCCGCCCCATTTGAGGTGATTCATTACCGCGCGCGAGCCAAATTCGGTCGGGAATCCTACCGAGACGACCCAAGGAACGCGATGCGCGGTTGACGATGCGGTGATACGTTTGACGTGATCGGGCCATATCGAGAGCGCGGACGACTCCTTTGCCGCCAACGCCTGAGCGACCTCTTCTGAGCCGCTGAGATCACGGCCGATCCAATAGGGACCATTGTCGCTTTGTGCGACAACAATGCCGTCTTGATTGACAACCCGCATGACGCTGCCGCCCGGCGCGCTCTGCATCCGCAGCGCGTCTTGAAACCGGTCGAGCTTGGTTCCTACCGCAATTACCGCGCGCAATCGGCCAGTTTGATCCTTGACTGGAGAAGCAACGGCGACGACCCATTCCCCCGTCAATTTGGTGCGAATCACATCGCCGATCGCCAGGCGCTGGCCGGCCATCACCTGCTGAAAATACGACCGGTCGCCAGCATAGAAACGCTTAATATCGGCATCAAATGAGCTTCCAATATTGCTGCCGTCCGGAGCAAACAGCAAAATATTGGCGATATAATCGGGCAGATCCTTTTTAATTTGGCGCAAGAGCGCGTCGTTGGTGTTGGTGTCCGCCAAGCGGGGTGAGACTGCTTGGCTCACCCCAAGCAGCAGGTTTTCGAGATTGCCGATATGGTTGTCGACTTGCGCTGCGAGCAGCCGCGCTTCATCGAGCACGCGTTCCGTTGCTTCGTCTTGGTCGTCGCGCAGCTGGCTCCCTAGGCCACCAAGGATGACGGCGACCAGCGGAATGACAGTCGCGAGCACCAAGCCCAAGAGCCGCGATCGGATTGAGCGCAGCAACATCAACCACCCATCTGCACGTATCGCGCGTTTTGCGCAGGCGTGGGCCGGTTATAGGGTGACTGGTTTGCGGCGAGGTTTTACAAAAAAGATTACAAAATAATCTTCTTCGTCAGGTTTAATTCGACCTTAATTGCTTCAGAAAAACGCTACCGATTTGGAATCGATCAGTCTGGAACCGTACATTCGGTCCAGCGAAATTTTGGGCGATCGCGTCGAAGAAAAAAGCTGACGGGATCGGGCTCGCGTCAGCGCATTGCCGCGGCGATGTTGCCGCCGTCGACCGTCGTGACATCGGCGGTCGTTTTCAATGCCAGCGCCTGGTGTAAAAACGCCTGCGCGACGTCTTCGGCGGTCACTTCGCGGCCGAGCAGATTGCCGGTCATGTAATCCTTCTCGCTCACGCCGCGCGCCTTGGCGCGCGATGCGATCATATCCGGCGTCAGCAGGCCGGAACGAATGCGGTCGGCATTGACGGCGTTGGCGCGAATGCCGTCGGCGCCGTAATCGAGTGCATATTGCCGCATCAAAGCCAGCGCCGCCGCTTTCGGAATGCCATAGGGCCCGAAATTTGGTCCCGGATTGACGGCCTGCTTCGAGATGTTGAAGAGAAGACAGCCGCCGGTGCCTTGCGCGCGCATGATCCGCACCGCCGCCTGCGCAACGCGCTGATGCCCGTAGAAATTCAGTTCGAAGCTTTTGTGCAGAATTTCCTCGTCGACCTCGCCGATCCGGCCCTGCCAGGCCGCGCCGGCATTCGACACGACGATGTCGACACCGCCGAAATGCTCGGCGATCTTGTCGAACGCCGCGCTCACCGATCCGGCGTCGGTGACGTCGCAAGCGAGCGCCAGCGCTTGAGCGCCGAGCGCATTGGCTTGTTCGCGCGCGGCGGCACGCTCGACATCGAGC
>JBASAH010000477.1:0-6695 GCA_049650505.1 Xanthobacteraceae bacterium | reverse complement strand
CGCCCTGGCCCTGCGCATCGCGCGCGATCGCGGCCAGGAAAGCGTTGAAGTCGCCGCCGCATGGCGCGGCGAGCGCGGGGGCGGCGAGGAGCAGCAGGACGAGGGCAAGGAGGAGGCGGCAGGACTTCCCCATCCGCGTATCCTAATCCGCAAAGACCCAACCAGTCACGCTGCTGGCCCAAAGCCGACATGTAAATATCGCCGTTCAATGTCCGCTTTCGGGGGTAAAGCGGACATCGAAATCTAAGGGCGTCATGTCCGCTTTTGACCCAAAGCGGACATTCACCGGACAGATTTTCCGTGCCGCGCAACACTGCCCCTTCGGCTCCGGCGGTGTGATACGCTGCGGGCTCTCGGTTTGAGAGGCGGCCCATGAGGCGGCGGGAATTCATCGGTCTCGTCGGTGGAGCAGCGGTCACGTTGCCGCTGGCGGCACGCGCCCAGCAAACAGAGCGGATGCGCCGTATCGGCGTGTTCATGAATCTGGCTGCCAACGACCCGCAATCGTCCAAGCAAATTTCGGCTTTCCTCGATGGACTTCGGGAACGGGGCTGGACATCTGGTCGCAACTTGCAGATCGAGTATCGCTGGGCCGCAGACGATACGAGGCTCTATCACAAGCACGCTCAGGAATTGATCGCCATTGCCCCCGACGTATTGCTTGTGGGCGGCGGCACGGCCACTGGCATATTGCAACAGTTGACCAGCACGGTCCCAATCGTGTTCGTGGAAGCAAGTGATCCCGTCAACCGCGGCCTGGTAGCCAGCCTGGCGCAACCGGGCGGCAACATCACCGGATTTACCCAGTTCGAGTTCAGCATAGGTGGGAAATGGCTGGAACTGCTCAAGCAGATCGCGCCGAGCGTCAGACGGGCGGCGGTTATTCGCGATCCGACCCAATCTTCCGCGGTTGGCCAGTTCGCCGCCATCCAGGCCTTGGCGCCGTCACTCGGCGTGGAGATCAGCCCAGTCGACGCGCGCGAGATCAGCGCGATCGAGCAAGCCATGACTGCGTTCGCGCGTGGCGCCAATGGCGGCATGATCGTGACGGCGACCGGAAACGCGCGCCGTCACCGCGAAACGATCATATCCTTGGCTGCCCGGTTCAAACTACCGGCCGTCTACCCGTACCGCTATTACGTCGCTGACGGTGGTCTCGCCTCCTACGGACCCGACGTCGCCGAGGAGTGCCGGCTCGCGGCCGGCTATGTCGATCGCATTCTCAAGGGCGAGAAGGCAGCCGATTTGCCGGTACAGGCGGCGACCAAATACGCGACGATCTTCAATCTGAAGACCGCCAAGGCGATTGGCCTCACCATGCCGCAAAATCTTCTAGCCACCGCCGACGAGGTGATCGAATAGCCAACCGATGTCCGCTATTGGCCCGAAACGGACATCGAGACAGCGCTTAGGAATGTCTGCTTTCAGGTGTAAAGCGGACATCGTGATTTGACCGCGTCACGTCCGCTTTTGACCCTTAGCAGACATCGGCTGCGCAGTTTTGCTGTGATGCACAACACGCCTTGCTGTGTGGTAGGGTGTGGCCTCGGCCCGAGCGGAAATCCAAATGAGACGGCGCGAGTTCATCACGTTTCTCGGCGCTGCCGCCACCGCATGGCCGCTCGCTGCACGCGCGCAGCAGCAGCCGATGCCGGTGGTCGGATTCCTCAGCGGCGGTGAAGAGCGAGCGTTCGCGCCGAACGTTGCCGGGTTCATTCGCGGACTAAGGGATATTGGCTACGTCGGCGGACAGAATGTTGCGATCGAGTATCGTTGGGCAAAAGGCGACTACGACAAACTGCCGACACTGGCGAACGAGTTAGCGCATCGGCCAATAACCGTGCTGGTGGCGTCGGGCGGGACTGTCGTGGCACGCGCCACAAAGGCAGCGACCGGAACCATACCGATCGTTTTCGCCACTGCGGATGATCCGGTCGCCAGCGGGCTAGTTGCCAGCTTGAACCGACCAGGCGAAAACATCACCGGCGTCGCACTTTTGAGCAATGAACTGGCAGCGAAACGATTCGGCTTGGTTCGTGAACTGATCCCGCAGGCGAAGTCAGTTGCACTGCTGGTCAATACTGAAAATCCGGAAAGCAGCACGATTGTCAAAGGGACCGAAGCAGCAGCGAAGTCTATCGGGACTAAGCTTATTGTTGTGAGCGCCAGCACCCAAGGCGATCTTGGATCTGCGCTCAAGACCGCCGTACATCAACAAGCACGTGCCCTCATCGTGGGCGCCGATCCGCTCTTCTATATCCACCGTGATCAGCTCATTGCGCTGGCGACGCGCGAGTCAATTCCTACCATTTACTTTGAACGAGAGTTCGTCGCGGCTGGCGGCCTTATGAGCTACGGAACAGACTTTGCGGATGCCTATCGTCACTTGGGTGCTTACGTCGGGCGGATTCTTAAGGGTGAAAAAGCTCGCGACTTGTCTGTCTTACAGCCGACTAAATTTGAGTTGGCCATCAATATGAAAACTGCAAAGGGACTCGGCCTTGTAATTCCACCTGGGGTCGCTGCCATCGCCGATGAGGTGATCGAATGAGACGGCGCGAGTTCATCACGTTTCTCGGCGCTGCCGCCACCGCATGGCCGCTCGCTTCACGCGCGCAGCAAGGCGAGCGAGTTCGCCTCGTCGGCCTTTTGGAAGGGGTAAGCGCAGACGCGCCCGGCGCTAAGGTTCGCCATACGGAATTTCTGGAAGGTCTCCGGCAGTTGGGTTGGATGCCGGGGCGCAACGTGCGGATCGAGGTCCGCTATGGTGGAGGCGATGAAGCTCAAACACGCAAGTATGTGGCGGAACTGATCGCGCTTGCCCCGGACGTGATTTTGGTTGGCGGCACCACGGCATCCGAGGTGGTGCTAAAAACCACCCACTCCATTCCCATTGTATTTGTCGTCGTCCCAGACCCCGTAGGCTCCGGCTACGTCAAGAGTCTGTCGCAACCGCGCGGTAACGCCACCGGCTTTATGATGTTTGAATACAACTTGTGCGGAAAGTGGTTGGAACTGCTCAAGGAGATCGCCCCAAGCGTGACGCACGCGGCGGTCCTTCGCGATCCTGCCGTCGCTGCCGGGATCGGCCAGTTCGCCGTCATCCAATCCGTGGCGCCATCGGTCGGCATCGAGGTAAGTCCAATCGACCTGCGCGAGTCAGCGGAGATTGAACCCGCTATCGCGGGCTTCGCGCAGTCGTCAAATGGAGGAATGATCGTGACGGCGAACGCGATAGCGCCGGTCCACAGCAATTTGATCATCGCAGCGGCCGCCCGCTACAAGCTGCCCGCGGTTTACGTTCAACGTCCTTATGTCGCTGCCGGCGGATTGATGTCCTATGGGCCGAATTTTGCTGACCAATACCGACGCGCGGCTTCCTACGTCGATCGCATCCTCAAAGGCGAAAAACCGGCGGATCTGCCGGTGCAAGCCCCGAACAAGTACGAACTCGCCATTAACTTGAAGACAGCAAAGGCGCTCGGCTTGTCAGTGCCCCAATCTTTGCTCGCCCGCGCCGACGAAGTGATCGAATAGGGCGTTGTTTGCTGCACCGCATATGTCTGCTTTTGGCCCAAAGCAGACACGCAAAGGCCGCCGCCCATGTCCGCTTCCGGGGGCAAAGCGGACATTGCCCGTGTCGGCGCTAAATGTCCGGTTTTGAGTCAAAGGAAGTCGGCGCCTCCATTTTGTTGTGATGCAGTCGCTACGCAGATTTGGACGAATAAACATGTGACTTGGACGAACGGTCATTCATCCTAACACCGCTGCTCCACTAGATACTGTCTCAGTTAGCTGGGCGACCACCGAGGTCAACGTCCTGGCATAATTACCGACAGGAGGTTCACATGGATGACATTACTCGCGAAAAACTCCTCAAGATTGCTCTGGTTGCCGTCGGCGCAATCTTCTTTACCATCTATCCACTCAGCCTTATTTGGCCATCCGGATGGCAGTGGCACGGCGGTCATGGCCAATATTATTTCCAGATGATCTGCGGGGTCTACGCGGTTCTCGGTGCTTATCTGATTGCCGCGGCGCGTAATCCTTCCGAAAATCGCAGCCTAATCTCATTCGCTATTTGGGCCAACGTTGTGCACGCCGGCATCATGGCAGCACAGGCCACCTATGATGGACATGAGATAGGTCACTTGGTTGGCGACGTGCCCGCGCTCCTGTTGGTCTCTGCCGTGCTCTGGTATCTCTCTCCAGAGAGGCAACTGCGAGTGGTCAGTACATAGCAAACGCTTGCGCAGTCCGATCAAAGCGATATCCCGAGCCGCTGGTGCTGGCCAGCGGCTCATTTCGTGCGCCTCGTCGTTTGCCGGACCTCTTGCTCGAACGTCCAAACCGGCTATCGTCGCTGTCCGGCCGTTCTGCAAGCGCGCTTTGGTGTCAGGACGCGGCGCGGATCAGGTCGTCGTTCTGCGAGGGGCCCTACCGATGAGCACCGACGCGCTGTCGGACGTTCTCTCAGCCGTGCAGCTGTCAGGATCGGTGTTCTTCGATGTCACCGCCAAATCGCCGTGGGTCGCGGAAGCGCCACCGGCAGCACGGATTGCAGACGACGTCATGCCCGGCGCTCAGCACGTCATCGAGTATCACGTCGTCACCCGCGGCACGTGCTGGATATCGCTCGTTGGCGACACCGCATTCGAGCCGGTTAAGCTCGACGAAGGCGACATTGCCGTTATCCCGCAAGGCGACCCCCACGTGGTGTCGAGCGCGCCGGGCATGCGCGCCGAGCCCAATTGGGAAGCCCACCGCCGGCCCGAGGACGCCAACGCTTTGCCTTTTCCGATTCAAACCGGAGGCGAGGGCCCGAGGGACACCCATCTGATCTGCGGCTTCTTCAGTTGCGACGCGCGTCCGTTCAATCCGCTGCTCGATTCGCTACCGCGGTTCATGCGGTTTAGCCGTGACACATCGCGAGGGTCACACAGTTTGCTCAATCAATTTGTCCAATTCGCTACCTCCGAGACCGGCAACAAACGGGCGGGCAGCCAGAGTGTTCTCAACCGACTTTCGGAATTGATGTTTGTCGAAGTCATTCGCATGCACATGGATCAGCTTGCCAATAACAATACTGGCTGGCTGGCTGGATTGCGTGATCCCTTGGTCGGGCGCGTGTTAACGCTGCTGCACGCGCGGCCTGCGCACGCCTGGACGCTGGAGGAGCTCGCTTCGCAAGCTGCTGCCTCACGCTCGGCGCTGGCCGATCGCTTTACCCAAATGGTGGGTTGTCCGCCGATCCAGTACCTGACCCAATGGCGCATGCAAATCGCCGCCAAGCGGCTCGCCGATCCCAACGTCAAGATTGCCGCTGTGGCCCATGATGTCGGCTATGAATCCGAAGCCGCTTTCAGCCGGGCGTTCAAGAAATTTGTCGGCCGGTCGCCGAGTCAATGGCGAACAGGCTCGATCTAAGGGCCGACTTCATGTCTTCCGGCACAGTCTGCCTCTGGCCCTCCCGCGCGGTGCCCACGTCGCGCCTGTGAATAGGCTGACCCTGACGGATGTTTCGGGATTTTGAGCATGAAATTCGGCGCCTCCGTCATGGGCAGCCGGTGACATCCTACTATATGAACCGACATGCAAGCGCTCGAAGCAGGAGCGCGATCGGTCCCGGGTCGCAAACCACGACTAACTAAAAATGGCCGCGCTCATGACGATGACTTCGTCGCAATACTCGGAGCCTCACGCAGCAGTGCTCGCGATCGCCACCCTTGAAGCGGTCTCGCAGCGCCGCTGCGAACGCGCGCTCGACATGCTGGTGACGCAGCGCGGCGGCGCTTCCGCGGAGGTCGAGCGGTTGCTTGCGGACGACCCTGCCGGCGTGTTCGGTCATTGTCTGCGCGCAGCACTCATCGTGCGCGCCGAAAGCGCCGCCTCGCGGTCGGCGCTTGGCGCCAGCATTGCGGCGATCGAGGCAGCGTGTCCGGACGCCAGCCATCCCGCGCGTCGTCATGCATTGGCCGCGCGCGCTTGGCTTGACGGCGATCCGACGCGTGCAGCCGCACTTTATGGCGCCATCCTCACCGACTGGCCCCATGACGTTCTGGCGCTTGCGGTCGCGCACGCGCTCGACTTCCACCTTGGCCGACGGCGCGTGATGCGCGATCGGATCGCGATGGTGCTGCCGCACTGGACGGCTGAGATGCCGGCTTATGCGAGCGTCCTGGCGATGTACGCTTTTGCCCTGGAAGAAAACGGACAGTACCGCCGCGCCGAAAAAATCGCGCGGCGCGCGCTGGCACTCGATACTGGTCATCCCGGCGCCATTCACGTTGTCGCCCATGTGATGGAAATGCAGGGCCGTGTCCGTGATGGCCTGGCGTTTCTTGCCGAGGTCGAATCGGCATGGGGCGAGGGTACCGGCTTGTCTGTCCATCTTGCCTGGCACCGCGCGCTGTTCCATTTGGATGCGAACGATCACGGGGGCGCTCTCGCGATCTACGACGCGCGGATCGCCAATGCAGGCGGCGCCGACATGGCCGCGCTCGCCGATGGTTCGGCGCTGCTCTGGCGCCTCCAACTCCAAGACATCAATGTTGGCGAACGCTGGCGTTTGCTGGCCGATCGATGGGCCTTGCACAATCTGGCGGACGCGCGGCCTTTTTATGTGGTGCATGCGATGATGGCGTTCGTCGCCGCGGGCCGTCCCGCAGCCGCGATGCGCCTCGCCGAAGCACTAC
>JBASAH010000476.1:0-8642 GCA_049650505.1 Xanthobacteraceae bacterium | reverse complement strand
CGCGCCGTGATGCCTGGCGCGACGCGCCAGAAGAGCACCTTGCGAGCTATCGCGCCGGCAGCGATGGCCCTAAGGAAGCAGACGAGTTGCTCGCGCGCGACGGACGCCGCTGGCGGCCAATCGCTTGAATTTGCCATGAATATAAGAGCCCAGCCGCAGATTGTCGTCGTTGCCGACGCCGCAGCATTTGCCGAGACCGCGGCGCGGCGGCTGATCGCGCGTGTCACTGGCGGCGACCGGGCAGCGGTCTGCCTGACCGGCGGTTCGAGCCCGCTCGGACTTTACAGCTTGCTCGCGCAAAATCCCTGGCGCGAACAAGTGCCTTGGGATCGCGTGCACTGGTTCATGGGGGATGATCGCTTCGTTCCGGAGAGCGATCAGTTGAGCAATATGGGCGCGGCGCGGCGAGCATTTCTCGACCACGTACCCGCGCCGCGGCAAAACATTCACCCCATTCCGACCGATACCAACGATCCCGACGGCGCGGCGCGTCTTTACGAAGACGAGTTGAAGCAATTTTACGGCGCGGACCGCCTGGACCCGGCGCAGCCGCTTTTTGATCTCGTACTGATGGGGCTCGGACCCGATGGCCACACAGCGTCGCTGTTTCCGCACTCCCCCGCGCTCGAAGAAAAACACCGCTGGGTGCTCGGCGTTGCGAAAGCGGGGATGGAGCCATTCGTGCCGCGTGTCACACTGACTTTCCCGGCACTCGCTGCCACGCGTGAAATGCTGTTTCTGACCGATAGCGCCGATAAACGCCCGATTCTCAAACGTGTGCTTGCCGGCGAAGATTTGCCGGCGCATCGTGCTTATGCGGACGGCGAACTCGTCTGGCTCGCGATCCAGGCCGCCGCGTCGGAGAAATGAAATGAATTCTGCAGCGACTTCAAGCGACCCTAGCGTGCTTGTCGTCATGGGAGTGTCCGGCTCCGGCAAAAGCACGATCGCCGCCATGCTGGCGCAGCGGCTCCATTGGGTTTACGAGGACGGCGACTGGTTTCATCCAAAATCGAATATCGAAAAGATGCACCATGGCGAGCCGCTCAACGACCAGGATCGCTGGCCGTGGCTCGACGCGATCGCGGAGTGGATCGACGCGACACGACGCGCCGGCGGTCACGGGATCGTCGCCTGTTCCGCTCTCAAGCGGGTCTATCGCGATATCCTGATCGGCGACCGACGCGACGTACGCCTGATTTTCTTAAAAGGCGATCGTAACTTAATTGCGCGGCGCATCGCCGCCCGCGCCGATCACTTCATGCCCCCGGCGCTGCTCGATAGCCAGTTCAAGGGCTTGGAGGAGCCTCAGCCTGACGAACGGCCGATCGTCGTTTCCATCGTGCGGCATCCCCGAGACATCGTTGAGGCGATCGTTGAGAAACTCGGTATCGAGTCTGTCGCGGCTGAAACGGGTCGCGTGGTCGGGTAGTAAAGCGATCCAGTAATGACGGACGCGCCACCGAGCGAGATCACAAACGAGCGCTCACCTTTGTCCACTGGCGTAGCGCCGGATTCCGACGCAAAGACCATACGACGTCTGCTGATATTTTTTGCTCTGGTCTATGTCGTCGAGGGCGTCGGGCAGATTGTCGGACTGATTTCGCAACCGCTGAACTATTATCTCAAAGAGGTGCACGGCTGGACGCCGGTGCAGGTCACGGCGTTCGTCACCGTCTTCAACTTGCCGTGGATCATCAAACCGCTCTACGGGCTCATATCCGATTTCCTGCCGCTGTTCGGGTACCGGCGGAAAAGTTATCTGATCATCGCCAACATTGCGGCAATCGTCGGCTATGTATGGGTGACGCAGATCAACGCGCCGGGCGACCTTGTCGTCGCGCTGATGCTCACGGCTTACGCAATGGCGATATCGTCGACATTATGCGGGGCCGTCCTGGTCGAAAACGGGCAGCGGCTCAAAGAGAGCGGGACCTTCGTCAACCAGCAATGGCTCTGGTTCAATATCGCCGCCATGATCGCTGCCATTCTTGGCGGTCAACTCGTCCAGCATCTCGCCCCTGGCGACGCCTTGCATGCCGCCGCGGCCATTATCGCGATCGCGCCGATTGCTGTCATCGCCGGGACGATCTTTCTCGTTCCCGAGAAAAAGACCCGCGCAGATCTAAAGGGTATGAAAAATACATTTCGCGGCTTGCTGACGGCGTTCCACAGGCGCGAGTTGTGGATCGTCGCTGCGTTCATTTTTCTCTACTATTTCAGCCCGGGACTAAGCACGCCGCTGTATTATCACATGACGGACGATCTGCGGTTCTCGCAAGGCTATATCGGAGTGCTCGGGTCGATCGCTGCCGCGGGATGGGTGTTCGGCGCACTCCTCTATCGGCGACTTTTTGAAACTCTGACGCTTCGAAACCTTCTCAACTTGAGCATCGCGTTGGGCGCCCTGACTGGGCTCGCCTATCTCTTATTCTGGAACGAGACCGCTGCGGCAATCATCAGCTTTTGCGCCGGATTTTCCGCGATGCTCACGACCGTTGCCACCTTGACGCTTGCGGCCGACTATTGTCCGCCACGCGCGGAAGGATTCTCCTTCGCGGTGTTGATGTCTATCATTAATCTGGCCAACACGCTGGCCGACAATATTGGATCGTTTCTATACACGCATGCTTTCAATAGGGCATTGCCGCCGCTTGTCTTGATTTCAGCCGCGTTTACTGCCTTTGCCTTTGTGCTCGTCCCGTTGTTGCGCCTTGGCGACAAGCGACAAGGCGAGCCCGTGGAGATGGCCCAAACAAAAATGGGCTAGACCGATATGGCCGAAAGAAACATCGGCGAGACATCACACGCCCGAGAGGCACGAGCGGACTGATGGAACTTTCAGGCACGCTGTGCGTTAACACCTGCTCTATTTTTGCGGGTGCCGGATCATGCGAAATCGCGGCGCTTATTTCGTAATAGCAGTATTAGCGTTCATTTTCTTCGCTTCTCCGCCAGCCGATGCGTTCGGCTTTCGGATCGGTCCGCTTCACTTTGGCTTGCCGTTTGGGCACCGGCATCACCATCAACGTCAATTGTACATGCACGGCAATGCCAATGAGGCAACCCGTCATGACAGTCGGCAGGGCGCACAACGTCAGCCAACGGCGCAGCGACAGGTGACGTTGGCCTTGCTCTATCCCAGTCGGGCGTTGCCGGCGATCTTCCAAAATGTCTTCTGGCCCGCTTTTTCTTCGCCATGGCCGTTCGGCTACGAGACGATATTCTCAACGGCATTCGCGTCCGCTCCCGCGGATCAAAGCGCCGACCAATGCCGCCAAGCCATCGACGCAAATGCGATGGTCGAACGGATACGGGCCGAGATCGGACCGAGCGCCCAACAAATGGAGCGCTTGCAGCGGCTCGGCGGTGCGATTGGAGCCGCAGCGGACTATCTCTCCAAGTCCTGCCCCACTGAGATTCCAGAGCAGCCGACTGCACGCTTGCAACTGATGGACTCGCAAATCGAAGTGCTCACGATGGCAATCGACATGATCCATCAGCCGCTGCAAGATTTCGAGCAATCGCTAACCCGCGAACAGGAGGCACGGTTTACCGGCGATGCCGGAAGGGCGACTGCCTCCGCTTCACAGGGCGGCAAGACAGGGCTGCGGTCGTGCGGCGTTTCCTCCACGGCTATCGACTGGTCGATCGATCAGATCGATAAGTCGGTTCAGCCCAACCAACAGCAGCGTCCTGCATTGGGCGAGTTGCAGCAGGCGTTCGGCAAGGCAGCTGGCGACCTGGAAGCGCATTGCCCGAGCTCAGTGCCGCAGTCGGCGGTTGCTAGATTGGAAACGATCGAGTCCCGGCTCGATGCAACCTGGCGCGCCATATTGTCCATTCAAGTTGCGTTGAACGAATTCGAAAACAACTTGAGCGATGAACAGAAAAATCGCTTCAAAGCGATGACGTTCGCGGCGCGGTAGATCACTCGCTTCGGAACGCTAAGACGCGCGTCTGTGGGCGTCCCAATTTCTCTCAAGATTCGTAATCAGGGCCGGGCTGAAATGACACGCGGCCTGTTCGCGCGCATAAACCGCCATGTAGCGGCGAAACATATCGAGTGGTTCCTCCGCGACGCGGAACGCCCGCCGATTGCCGGCAGCACTGACGACGCCGGAACTCGTGAAACCGTCCACGACGCGCTCTAAAGCGTCATCAATTGCCGACGAAGCCGCGATCTCATCACAGATGAGACGCCCTTCCGGCGTATCGCAGTCGATCCGGCGGCCATAAAGGATGGCCTGACGCGCGATGCGGTCGCCGGTGAAGCGCCACAGCCGCAAATTGGCCGCGCCTGGAATGATGCCTTCCTTGCGCGCGGGCAGCGTCATATAGGCATCGGTGGCCGCGAGGACGTAGTCGAGCGCCAGCAGGAGCTGGCAGCCGCCGCCGATCGCAAAACCTTCGACCACCCCAATCCACGGCTTCTCTGTCGTTCCGCCGGCCAACTCGTCGGGATTGGTTTCGCGCTGTCCGACGCCGCGAAAAAGTTTGTTGACCAGGCCCATGTCGCGCCTGATGTACCAGACATACGCAATTTTACCCTGATATAGATGAGTGAGATTGATGCCCGCCGAGAACAGCCGGCGGCCGCGGTATTTTGTGTGCTCGACAACATCGCCGCGCAGAACGGCAATGTCGCTTGCCGGATCGAGCGTGGCGACATCCACGGCGATTTCAAGCCCGTCGAGGGTCGTCTCATCTTCGGCGTTGAGAAAACGAGGATTGCGCATCGTGACGACCGCTGCCTTGCCGCGTCGTTCGAGCGTGGCGCCGGAAAACTCGAGTTTCCCGCTTTGGCGGAACCTGAGGCTGTGTTCAACCGTTTCCACCCGCGGCAACAGCATGGCGTGGCACAAATGCATGCCGCACGTCGCGTCCGCCAGCACTCGTGAAAGAAAGATGCCTTGATCGATCTCGAGACCGTCCTTGTCTTTCTGCAGCAAGATATTTTCACGCGCCAACTGCTTGTCGTCCGGCACAAGTCCGGGCACTGCCACCGCCGCGTCGCGAACCAAGTCCTCGACCCGCTTGAACTTCGAAAAATTCTCGGTCAGTTGCCGATAGAGCACTTCGGTGTAACGATCAAGAAACGCCGCGCGCACGGCGCGGTCGCGTTGTGCAATCGCCGTCGCTGCCGCCGCTTGCGCGTCCGAACGCGTTGGCTTTGGCGTCAGCCGAGCGACAAGTTCGGCGCCGATCCGCCAGCGCCGCGAAAATTTATCAGTATCCCGGCGGTAATCGGCCGTGAGCGCATCGTCGCAGTCGAGCCACGCCACGACGGCATCGCTGGGCAGGCCGGCGCGCTCCAGCGTCGCTGACACTTCACTCTGAGCATCCTGGTCCGCAAGCGCCATCGTGTTCTCCCGATCAGGCCCGCGGCCGCTTGTCGATCACGCGTTTGGCCTTGCCCTGGGAGCGCTCGATAGTTCCCGGGGCGACCGCTCGGACCCTCGTCGTCACACCAACATGGGTCTTGATTAGATGCACCGCGCGATCCGCTAACACTATTGCGGCATCGGGCGTAAGTGCCGTTCGCGTCTCGACGACCACTTCGAGTTCGTCAAGACGATCCGGGCGCGTTACTTCAAGTATATAATGCGGCGCCAATTCCTCTTCTCCGGCTAGCGCCGCCTCGATTTGGCTGGGAAAGACGTTGACGCCCCGAATGATGAGCATGTCATCGCTGCGGCCTTTGATGCGGTCTATGCGTCGCATCGCGCGTCCTTTGCCGGGCAACAGGCGCGTAAGATCACGCGTGCGATAACGAATGACCGGCATCGCTTCCTTGGTCAATGCGGTCAGCACCAGCTCGCCCTCCGACCCATCGGGCAGCACCTCGCCGTTTTCCGGATCGATAATTTCGGGAAGGAAATGATCCTCCCAAATCGTCAAACCATCCTTCGTCGCACCATATTCCTGCGCCACGCCTGGGCCGATCACTTCCGATAGACCATAGATGTTCAGCGCTTGCAGGTTTAGCCGCCGCTCGATTTCGGCGCGGATTGCCTCGGTCCACGGCTCGGCGCCGCACAGCGCAATGCGGAGCGACGATTGGCGCGCATCGATCTCCTGGCGATCGAATTCGTCGGCGATCGCGAGCAGATAAGACGGCGTCACGGCGATGAGGTCCGGCTTGAAATCGACGATGAGCTGAACCTGCCGCTCGGTAAATCCGCCGCTGACCGGAATGACCGTGCAGCCGAGATATTCGGCGCCGTAGTGGAATCCGAGCCCGCCAGTGAACAGCCCGTAGCCATAGGCAACATGCATCTTATCGCCGGGCCGGCCGCCAGCGGCGCGGATCGACCGCGCCATCAGCGCCGACCACAACTCGATATCGCCGCGGGTGTAACCCACCACCGTCGGCTTGCCGGTCGTGCCGCTCGAGGCATGTATGCGAACCACATCGCTCATCGGCACGGCGAACATACCGAACGGATAATTCTGCCGAAAATCCTCTTTCGTCGTGAACGGCAGCGCTTTGAGATCGTCGAGGCGCTTGAGATCTTCAGGCGCGGTGCCGGTGGCGGCCAATTTCTTGCGGTACTGCGGGACCCGCGCGGCGCGCGCAATCGTTTGCTTCAGTCGCTTCAATTGCAGCGCGCGCAACTCGTCCAGGCTTGCAGCCTCGATCGGCTCGGATCGGTCGAGCGCCGCCGCGCGCACATTCTGGCCAGTCATCGCTGTTCCTCCGGCCGGCCTACTCTACGGCCAGCCGGAAGTCGCCGCAATTCGCTGCAATTCACTCCCGATCGCCGCCTCGACGGGAATCGATGACACTAATCTGGTACTATTCGTTCACGCCAAAACGTGCACGCCCGGTCTTGCGCTCCGCCTCCTCCGCACACACGGTCCACGCCTGCGCAATTTCCATCAACACCATGCGATCTTTTTCCGACGAGCTCTGCGCCGCCATCCGGCGGCATTCGGCGGCGTAATCGCGAAATCTCTTGGCGTTGCCCCCATCGCTATATGTTTTGGTGTCCATTTTGAATTCCGCATCGCTAATCAATCCTTCAATGCACATCAGAAAAGCGACCGCGTAGCGGAAAGTTCCTGTTCAAATTATTGCATTGGGCGGAACCAAATACCGCTTGGCTGACCGGAATCGCGAGACTTGCGCAGGTCCACAATTGCACCCAGCTGAAATGCCGAATCAATTTTCAAAGAACCGATTCTTCGGCCGCGGCAATTGCAGATGCTCGCGCAAGGTTACCCCTTCATAGTCGTGCCGGAACAAGCCACGCCGCTGCAATTCGGGAATCACTCGCCCGACAAAATCGTCGAGGCCACCAGGCAAATAGGGAAACATCACGGTAAAACCGTCAGAAGCTTCCGTTTCGAGCCATTCCTCCATTTCATCGGCGATGCTTTGCGCCGTGCCGATCATCGCCAGCCCGGAATAGCCGCCGAGCCGTTGCGCCAGCTGCCGCACGGTCAAGTTTTCGCGTCGAGCAAGCGCGATGGCACGCTCCCTTCCGCTCTTCGAGGCATTGCTCTCCGGAATATCGTCGGGCAGCGGTTGGTCGGGATCGAATTTTGACGCGTCGTGGCCGAGCGCGATCGACAGCGAGGCGATTGCGTTGGCGTAATTGACCAGGCTGTCGAGCTTGGCGCGCTTCGCCTTCGCCTCCTCGATCGTATCACCGACCACGACAAAGCACGCGGGAAGAATTTTCATGTGCTCACGCGAACGGCCGAGCTTCTCCATGCGGCCTTTGACGTCGGCGTAGAATTGCCGCCCGACGGCGATGTCGCTCTGCGCCGTGAATACCGCTTCCGCAGTTTCCGCCGCGAGCTGTCGGCCCGCTTCCGACGCACCGGCTTGCACGATTACCGGCCAGCCCTGAACCGGACGGGCAATGTTGAGCGGCCCGCGGACCGAGAGATATTTGCTCTTGTGATTGAGCACATGCATTTTTGCCGGATCTAAAAATATTCCTTCCTCGACGTTGCGGACGAAGGCATCGTCCGCCCAACTGTCCCATAGGCCGGTGACCACGTCGTAGAATTCCCGCGCGCGGCGGTAGCGCTCGCCGTGCTCCATGTGATCGTCGAGGCCGAAATTAAGCGCGGCGTCGGGATTGGAGGTCGTGACGATGTTCCAGCCGGCACGGCCGTTGCTCAGGTGATCGAGCGAGGCAAAGCGCCGCGCGATGTGGTACGGCGCGTCGAATGTGGTCGAGCCGGTAGCGACCAGACCGATGCGTTCGGTAACCTGCGATAAGGCCGAGAGTAGCGTGAACGGCTCGAATGAAGTCGCGGTATGGCTTCTTTTGAGTGCATCGATCGGCATGTTCAGAACGGCCATGTGATCGGCCATGAAAAACGCGTCGAATTTTGCGCGCTCGAGTTTCTGAATGGATTCCTTGATATGCGCGAAGTTGAAATTCATGTCCGGCCAGGCACCGGGATAGCGCCACGCACCGGTATGAATACTAGCCGGCCGCATGAAGGCGCCGAGATGAAGCTGGCGGCGAGATGGCATTGGGAGCGTCTCTTGAGTTCGGGCTAGGCTTCTAGTGTCCCTATTCTGAAGTTCGCACGCTTTGTTGGCATGCCCTCATGCGAACTTCGGAATCAAAGGGACCCTAGCAAATATATAATTCTAGTGCGGTTTTTGGATTTGAAGG
>JBASAH010000475.1:0-2443 GCA_049650505.1 Xanthobacteraceae bacterium | reverse complement strand
GGGCGGGCGAAGGCAGGTCGGAAAAGATCACGCTCAAACAATAAAATTAAAGCGAAATGACAATTCAGCCTCAAATCATTTTGCTATGGGATCGCCGCTCGCGCCGCGGTCGATCGTGATTATTTATCACTCGTGATCCATCCTGAAGACATCTTGGTGCGTTCGCCGTCCGGGGTTTGCTGCAAGCTCGGCGGCTTCCATATCGATCCCACCCGGCCGGTGGAACGCGCCGTCATCACCCATGCCCATTCCGATCACGCCCGCGCCGGTCATGGCGCGGTACTGGCGACGCAGGAAACGCTCGACCTGATGCGGCTGCGCTACGGCGAGGCTTTCGCCAGCAGCGCGCAGGCCTTGGGTTACGGCGAAAGCGTCGGTCTCGCCGGCGCCAAGGTCACGCTGTATCCTGCCGGCCATATATTGGGTTCGGCACAGGTCGCGGTCGAGGTCGATGGGCTGCGCGTCGTCGCCTCCGGCGATTACAAGTACGCGGCCGATCCAACCTGCGCGCCGTTCGAACTGGTGCGTTGCGATCTGTTCATAACCGAGGCGACGTTTGGACTGCCGGTGTTTCGCCATGGCGATGCGAACGCGGAGATCCAAAAGCTTTTGCATTCGCTCGTGCTGTTTCCCGAGCGCGCGCACTTGGTTGGCGCCTACTCGCTGGGCAAGGCGCAGCGTGTGATCGCGCTATTACGCCAAGTCGGCTACGACGCGCCGATTTATCTGCACGGCGCGATGGAGAAAATCACCAACTACTATACCGCGCGCGGCATTCCGCTTGGCGAATTGCGGCTCGCGCGCGGCGCGACCAAGGCAAATCTCGCCGGCACCATCACGCTCTGTCCGCCGGCGGCTTTGAATGATCTGTGGACGCGCCGCTTTCCCGATCCCGTTGCCGCATTCGCGTCCGGCTGGATGCGGGTGCGCGCCCGCGCCCGCCAGCAAGGCGTCGCGCTGCCGCTGGTCATTTCCGATCATGCCGATTGGGACGGACTGACGTCGACAATCGCCGCGACTGGCGCCGGCGAAATTTGGGTGACCCACGGCCAAGAGGACGCACTGGTGCATTGGTGCACCACGCGCGGATTGAAGGCGCGACCGCTCGACATCGTCGGCTATGGCGATGAAGAAGAGATCGGCGATGCGGCGGCCAGCGAACTTGCAGACGGCGCCGCCGCTCCCTCGCAGGCGGGCGCGCGTGATCAGGACGACAAGGCCTCATGAATCGCTTTGCCGAACTGCTCGATCGCCTCGCTTATGAGCCGAGCCGTAATAACAAACTGCGGCTGATGATCGATTATTTTCGCTCGACCGGCGATCCCGAACGCGGCTGGGCGTTGGCCGCGCTCACCGGCGCGCTCAGCTTCCCGCATGCCAAACCCGGCCTAATCCGCAGCCTGATCGCGGAGCGCACCGATCCGGTGCTGTTCGAATTATCCTACGATTATGTCGGCGACCTTTCCGAGACCATTGCGCTGATGTGGCCCGGCAAGCAAGTTCCCTCCCCCCTTGTGGGGGAGGGCAAGGGAGGGGGGTCTGTAGGCGAACCACGAGCGGCGGCCGTTGCGCACCGCCTATCTATCCCCACCCCTGACCGCACCCCACAAGGGGGAGGGCAATGCATCGACACAGAAAACGATCTCACGCTCACACGCGTTGTCGAAACGCTGGCGACGCTTGGCAAGGCGCAACTGCCGCAGCAATTGGCGCGCTGGCTCGATGCCCTGGACGAGACCGGGCGCTGGGCGCTGATCAAGCTCGTCACCGGCGGTTTGCGCGTCGGCGTTTCGGCGCGTCTCGCCAAGGCCGCGGTAGCCGCGCTGGCCAACAAGGACGTCCACGACATCGAAGTGATCTGGCCCGCGGTGGCGCCGCCATACGACGAATTATTTGCCTGGCTGGAGGGCCGCGCCGAGCGTCCCGCCAGCGGCGATCCGGCATCGTTCCGGCCGCCAATGCTGGCGCATGCCCTCGATGACGCCGACCTCGCCGCGCTCAAGCCCGAGGACTTCATGGCCGAATGGAAATGGGACGGCATCCGCGTGCAGGCGGCGGCAGGCAGGCTTAGTACCGAGCCCGAAGACGGCAAACTCGTCGCCCGGCTTTATTCACGCACTGGGGAGGAAATTTCGAGAAGCTTCCCCGATCTCTTGGGCGCGCTGCGCTTGCCCGGCGCTATCGACGGCGAGCTTCTGATCATGCGCGATGGCCGGGTGCAGTCCTTCAACGTTCTGCAGCAGCGGCTTAATCGCAAAACCGTCACCGCTAAGCTCATGGCGGAATTTCCCGCGCATTTGCGCGCCTATGACCTTCTTGCCGATGGCGAGGAGGATTTGCGCGAACGGCCCTTCGCCGAACGCCGCGCTAGGCTTGAACGGTTCGTGGCGCGGCTTGGCGACCACCGGATCGATCTGTCGCCGCTGATCGCGTTCCGCAGTTG